>JAPVVU010000224.1 GCA_028571885.1 Gammaproteobacteria bacterium
ATCCCCCACCATGACAGCATCATCTGCCACAATCCCAAAATCATCTAATAATTCTTCAAGCATCTGCGGATGTGGTTTAGATCGGGTTTCATCAGCACAACGGCTGCCATGAAACAAATTTGTTAATCCCGTTTCTTCCAGCACAGGATCTAGTCCTCGTCTCGCCTTGCCCGTCGCAATAGCCAGCATAAAGCCCTTATCAATTAAGCCTTCAAGCATCTGTTTGACATTATCAAACAGACCTGAAGGCGTTTCATTTGCTGTCAAAAAATGATATCGATAGCGATCAGCAAAGTAGATAAGCTGTTCATTTTGCAGTTGGGGATAAAGATTTGAAATCGCTTCATGCAAACCTAAACCAATAATGTTTTTTAAGGTATTATCGGTGAGTTGATTCAGCTGCAAATCATCCGCAGCACTTTTCAGGCAGTCAACAATTCTTGCCTGAGAATCCATTAGCGTACCATCCCAGTCAAAAATAATTAATTTATATGCAGGCATTATTTCTACTATAGTGAGTTAAAAATGAATAGTTTGAGTCTTATCTTGAGATTTCAAGATAGAGGTCATTTAATCTTTTTCAGAACAAGTAAAAATTGTTCTAAATCATCGCTCAAAGGTGCTTTAATCGTCAATTTTTTTCCTGAATCAGGGTGTTTAAAGGTCATTTGAGCAGAATGTAGAAATAATCGTTTCAGTCCCCTGTCTTTCAAACGTTGATTACAGGCATAATTGCCATATTTAGTGTCACCTGCAACATTGTGGCCTAAAAATTTAGAATGCACTCTTATTTGATGGGTACGACCGGTGATAATTTTAATCTCCGCAAGTGCAGTATCAGCAAAACGTTCAATGATTGAAAAAAAACTGGTTGATTCTTTACCTCTTGGATCCACTCGAACAAAGCGCTCACCGGATTTGAGCTCTTCACGCAAAAGAGGTGCAGTTACCTTCTCTCTTTGAAAGTCAGGCCGGCCGCAGAGAAGTGCGATATAACGCTTATCTGTTTGTCGGTTTCGTAATAAATCCTGTACACCAATAAGTGCACTACGTTTTTTAGCAATTAACAAACAGCCTGAGGTATCTTTATCCAGACGGTGAATCAGTTCAAGAAATTTCTCTTCCGGCTTTAGAGCACGAATTGCTTCGATAATACCATAACTGACGCCACTGCCGCCATGAACAGCAACACCACTGGGTTTATTAATAGCCAGCAAACTTGAATCTTCAAAAATAATAGCACTTTCAATGAGCTTTAATAAAGAACGACCTGGCGCAGGCAGTTCTTTTTTTTCAGTGAGTTTTAACGGTGGAATTCGTACCATATCACCAAATTGAAGCTTATAAGTCTGTTTAATGCGACCTTTATTGACCCGAACTTCTCCTTTTCGGATTATCTTATAAATATGACCTTTTGGCACACCTTTAAGCTGATTTAACAAAAAGTTATCGATCCTCTGCCCAGCATTTTGAGCATTAATTTCAACAAATTTGACTGAATGATTTATTATTTTAAGATTCATGCAATATTTCTGTGATTATACGTTGATGGAATTGATTTCAGCTGTTATATTGAAGCGGTTAAATCTTCAGTTCATTTGCAGCTTATACTATTGAGTTTACTCGCTATTTATTAACTCACTGAAAAATTCAGTATAAATCTAACAATTGAAGATAAACTTATTTGTTAAACTTTTCATTATTTATCGAAATTATCAAGAGCTATCTGATATGCCCAAGCAAGAAGTGGCGGAAAGAAGTTACCTGATAATGTAATTTTACCCAATTTTGGCGAATTTTACGATTAATAGTACTTATTTGAAATAAATAATGGTTGAAACAAATAAAGATCATGAATTGTTTTTTTATGATATTGGTGATGTGATTATTGTAAGTTAAATGTAAGTTAAAGGCATCCATTTTTAAGATGCACGGCAACGGAAAACACTCGAGCGACATATTATCAGTGTTTAAAACCAATTACTCCAATTTTTAGACAATAATCCAAAAAATTAAAACCAAATAAAATCATTAACAATGATCCATGAAATATGAATAAATTATAGCTCCTGTATAGAGTTTACAGGAAAAGTGACGAAAGATTTTTATATCCGATTTTTAATAAGACATTTAAATTTCTTTAAATGAAGTCTTAAACAGGATTCTAACAATTTTTTAATATTTGTGTGTTATTTAATACATTGAGTTATGCAGACTAATAATGCATACGAATAATTCATGTATTCAATACACTTATGCATTCAACTTAATTGCCTTCAATAGGCACATATAATTAATAATCCATGCATATGTAAAACACCAGATTGAGATATAAATTGTTGAACTTTAATTGCTAACATAAATTTATCCATTAAGTATTTGATTAATAATATATTACTCAAAACCATAATGATAAATTTATGTCATTAAAATAAAGAATACACTTTATTCTAAGCATGTTATCTTTTCCTTACATAAGCAATGTTGCTTATAAACTTTATATAGTTTGAGCCCAAGAGAATTTTGAGCATAACTATATGAAAAGAATGTTATTTAATGCAACTCAACCTGAAGAGTTGCGTGTAGCCCTGGTCGATGGTCAACATCTGTTTAATCTGGATATTGAAACAACTCAGAGAACACAAAAAAAAGCCAATATCTATAAAGCAAAAATTACCCGCGTAGAGCCAAGCCTGGAAGCAGCCTTTGTTGACTACGGTTCAGAAAGACATGGTTTCCTCCCACTTAAAGATATATCACGTCAATATTTCAGAAAGCCCGTTGAACGTGGTAAACGTCCTAATATTTCCCAATTACTTCAAGAAGGTATGGAAGTTGTTGTTCAAGTTGATAAAGAAGAACGCGGTAATAAAGGAGCAGCACTCACAACTTTTATCAGCCTGCCTGGACGCTATTTAGTTTTAATGCCAAACAACCCCAAAGCGGGTGGTATTTCAAGGCGAATTGAAGGTGATGAACGTTCTGAATTAAAAGAAATCCTAAATCAGCTGAATGTACCTGACTCAATGGGTCTGATTGTACGTACTGCCGGCATAGGTAAAAGCATTGAAGAGCTACAGCTTGATCTCGATTACCTGCTGCACCTCTGGACAGCAATTGACAGTGCCTCGGTAGAACGAAAAGCACCTTTTCTTATTTACCAGGAAAGCAATATTGTTATTCGGGCGATTCGTGACTATCTGCGTTCTGATATTACAGAAATAATTATTGATGAAGAAAACACTTACAAAGAAGCCTATGACTTTATGCAGCGGGTTATGCCCCAGCATCTTCATAAAGTTAAACTCTATAGTGACAGTATCCCATTATTCTCTCGTTATCAGATAGAATCTCAAATTGAAACAGCTTTCCAACGTGAAGTGAATTTACCTTCCGGTGGTGCCATTGTTATTGATCACACTGAAGCGCTCATTTCAATTGATATCAACTCAGCCAGAGCGACCAGGGGAAGTGATATTGAAGAAACAGCACTAAATACTAACCTTGAAGCGGCTGATGAAGTCGCCAGACAACTGCGTCTGCGTGATCTCGGTGGTTTGGTTGTTATTGATTTCATTGATATGTCACCACCAAAAAACCAGCGTGCTGTTGAAAATCGCATGAAAGATGCCTTAAAGCTGGATCGAGCTCGGGTTCAGGTTGGTCGTATCTCTCGTTTTGGTTTATTGGAAATGTCCCGTCAGCGTTTGAAACCATCATTGGGTGAATCCAGCCAAATCACCTGCCCTCGTTGTAGTGGTCACGGTACTATTCGCGGCATTGATTCGCTTGGTTTGTCAGTATTACGAATTCTGGAAGAAGAATCAATGAAAGAGAATACTGGACGCATCCTGGCTCAGTTGCCGGTTAATGTGGCCACATTCCTGCTTAATGATAAACGCGATATCATCAGTGAAATAGAAAGTCGTCAGAAAATCACGGTCACGCTGATCCCTAATGAAAGCCTCGTGACGCCTCATTATCGTATTGAACGAATACGCAATGATGAGAACATGACTGATAAATATCAGGTTAACAGTTATAACTTTAATCGCATACTTGATGATGGTGAAGCAAATGGCCTGATAGCTGAACCTGCAAAATATGAAGAGCCTGCAGTTAAAGCACCCACATCGATTCAGCCTCAAAAGATAAATCAGCCGCTGACATTAGTCAGACGTATCTGGACATCCTTGTTTAACCGTACAGAATCAGATGAAGAATCCGTTGCTGAACAAACTAAAGCGCCGCAAAAAAGCACCAGAACACCAGCAAAACATGCTCGAACTGATCGCAAGCAGGAGCCACGCAGAAAGAGTGAAAATCGTGATGCCAGAAAAAAACCACAGAAACAAAACAAACGAGATGACAAAAAAGGCCAGAGAGCGGCGCATAAGACTCGTAACCAGGACATCAATAAGAGTGCCGTAGTAACAGAAGCAGAAGCAGCAGCAGTTTTTACTGCTACAGATGAAAAGTCAGTAAAGAAAACAGCGGAGAAAACCTCCTCACCAATGAGTTCTGCTAAAAAATCATCCGCTGGGAATAAAGGACGCAGAAAAGCGGATAGTAGTAAAAAACAGCAATCAACGAAAAAGCCTGGCGAAAATAAACCGGGCAAAGTTGAAAGTATGGATGAAGGTGATAATAAGAGTGCAGCGCAAGCAAGCGATGCCTCAGTTGATACAAACATTAACAAAAGCACTCTTCCTATATCTACATCACCGTCTTCACTATCAGTCCGTGAGACAGCACTACCAGCTGTGAAAGAAGCTGCAGCTGCAGAAACGGCAACAACATCAGATGATGAAAAAAGCACCACTAGCAAAAAGAAATCACTAAGAGGCCCAGGTTCACGCCGAACAGGTCGCAGAACCAGCTCACGTAAAAAAGCAGTCAGAAAAGACTCTGCTGCTTCAGTTGTTAAGGAGCCATCAGCTAGTAAGGAGCCATCAGCCAGCAAGGAGCCATCAGCCAGTAAGGAGCCATCAGCCAGCAAGGAGCCATCAGCCAGCAAGGAGCCATCAGCCAGCAAGAAGACCACCACGCAGTCTTCAGCAGACAAAGAGCAAACTGCAGCAGCTACCATGGATGCTGACCAGGGGCAGAAATCTTCTTTAAGCGAGCAACAGCAGACAACTTCTAACGTTTCAGCAGATTCGAAATCAGTATCAAAAAAGAAAGAAATTGCCCCCGCATCTGATCAAGGCGAAGCGACTACGGAAGACAAACCGACTCCGGCTAAAAAAACAGCAAGCAAGAAGAAAGCGCGTCGAAAAACTGCTACTAAAAAGAAAGCTGTTGCTGCATCAAAGCCCAAAGAAAGCATTGTCATAACCGATACTGCTGCGCCTTCAGGTAATAAGCCATCAGCCAATAAGGAGCCATCAGTCAGTAAAGAGTCTTCAACTGTTAAAGAGCCCTCAGCCAGCAAAGAGTCTTCAACTGTTAAAGAGTCCTCAACCAGTAAAGAGTCCTCAGCCAGTAAAGTCGGAGGCCAAGCGGTC
>JAPVVU010000225.1 GCA_028571885.1 Gammaproteobacteria bacterium
GAAGCCGAAAGCTATGGTATTAATCCGTTTGATCTGACCAAGGTCTGGTCACATGCCGACTATCCTTTAATCGAAGTCGGTGTGATGGAGTTGAACCGTAATCCGCTTAACTATTTTGCGGAAGTAGAGCAGGCTGCTTTTAGTCCGGGTAATTTACCACCGGGTTTGGGTGCTTCACCGGACAAGATGTTACAGGCTCGTTTGCAGGCCTATCCCGATGCACATCGTTATCGTATTGGTGTAAATCATGCCGCACTGGATGTAAATAAGCCGCGTTGTCCTGTGCATAATTATCATCGTGATGGTCAGACACGTTTTGATGGTAATGGCGGTGCAGCACCGGTGTATCAACCCAACAGCTTCGGCGGTGCAGAGGATGATGCCAGCTATAGTGAGCCGCCACTGCGTATTAATGGTGATGCCGATCGCTATGATCACCGTGTGGAAACAGATTACTACACGCAAGCCGGTAATCTGTTCCGTTTAATGGATGACGCTGCCCAGGCACGTTTAATCAGCAATATTGTTGCTGCCATGCAAGGTGTGCCGCGCGAAATACAGGCGCGTCAGATTGCTCACTTCACTAAGGCCGATCCAGCTTACGGCACTGGTGTTGCGATAGGACTTGGTAGTTAGGAGTCTGTCAGAGAGCCTGATAAAAGTGACTTACAGCTATCCCTGAACGACAGAAATATCCGCCGTTCAGGGATTAATAAATACACACTAAATAATTACTTATTTTTTAGAATTTAATCTGGATTGATATTCCTGCGGGTGCTTACAGACAGGGCAGACTTTTAAGGCTTTTTTACCATAATGGACATGACCGCAAACTTCACATATCCAGGCTTCATCTTCATCTTCACTCACAAATTCTGCATCAGCCTCAAGTCTTGCCAGCAGCATTTTATACATATTTTCATGTTCAACTTCAATTTTCCCAATACCAGTAAATAATCTTGCAGCCTCGGTATGACCCTCTTCTTTAGCAATGGCGGCAAAATTGGGATACATAGTGACATTCTCGTAGCTTTCTCCGTCTATTGCAGACTGCAGGTTTTCTTTGGTATTGCCAAAGTTATTGTCACTACCACTGGTCATTCTGTTGTTTAGAGCTAACTCTAATTTAGCATGTACTTTTTCATTGTTAGCGGCTCTTTGAAAATGCTCGGCAATATCTCTATAGCCTTCCTTTTGGGCAACCTTTGCAAAATACTCATATTTATTTCTTGCCTGAGATTCGCCAGAAAATGCCTTCATCAGATTAACAATCGTTAAATTCTCTGTAACCATTTCCATATCTTCACCACAACAGCTAAGTGTGCCGCCGCCAACATCCTGTACTTCTACGACATTGCCGCAATGCTTACACTTATAAGATTCATATTGTCTCATGATTGACTCCGTTAGATAGTTGAAGGAAAAATATTTTCTTTAAAGCATTATAATCCTATTACTTTAGTTAAATTAAGGGATATCGCAAAAAAGTGTTATTTTTGTTAAACTATCCGTAAGGTTCATGCAATATATTTAATCTGGAATAATTAGTTGAAGTTATAGCGGGGGTGTTTCTTATGAAGCAAACTGCACACAAAAAACGAATATGCTCCAAAAGGCTATGCATTTTGATATTAGTTCCTTTAACCTTTGTTTTTCTAGCTTTGTTTACCGTAAACGAACCGATCATTCCGGCCATACAATTAGCCTCTCCTGTGGAGGATCACTATATGCAAAAACGTCAGCAAATGGTGCGCATGATTGAAAGGGATGTCCATGAAACCAGTCAATACCTTGATAAGGAAGCACTGGATCCTAAGGTCTTACAGGCCATTCACACGGTGCCGCGGCATAAATTTGTCATCCCGGAAACCCTTACAGAGGCCTACCGTAATATTCCTCTGCCCATTGGTTATGGTCAGACAATTTCACAGCCTTATATTGTTGCCATCATGACCGACCTGCTTAAATTGTCTGCAAGCGATACAGTTCTGGAAATTGGCACCGGTTCGGGTTACCAGGCGGCAGTGCTTTCTGAACTGGTTAAACAGGTCTATAGCATTGAAATTGTTGTTCCTCTGGGAGAACAGGCCAAACAGCGTTTTAAAGAACTGGGTTATACAAATATCACCAGCAAAATTGCTGACGGCTATTACGGCTGGGAAGAATATGCGCCGTTTGATGCCATAATGGTCACCGCTGCGGCCAGCCATGTGCCTCATGCATTGATTGAGCAATTAAAACCCGGCGGCAGAATGATGATCCCGGTCGGCAGTCATTTTATGACCCAGCAATTACTCCTGATCCAGAAAGACACCGATGGACAAATACAAACCAGACAAATATTACCCGTTCGCTTTGTACCATTAACTGGTGAGCATTAACTAAATAACTGTTCCTCCAAAAGTAGGCCCCATGAGGGGAAACAGTGAACAATGAGCATTAGAGCCTGTCCTAGCTTAAAAAAAAGGAACAACATCATGCTAATGAAACCACCATTGTTGTCCCTTGGACTGATTTCAGCGACGGCATTAGCGTATGAAATATTATTGATGCGATTGTTTTCAATCATTCAATGGCATCATTTTGCTTATATGATCATTACATTGGCACTTTTGGGTTATGGCATCAGTGGTACTCTGGTCTCATTACTGCAAACCACGCTATTGAAACCCAAACACCGCTGGTTTCATATCACTTATCCCTTGTTTCTTTTTTTGTTCAGTCTGAGTAGTTTTGGCTGTTTTTTTCTTGCGCAAAGTATTCCCTTTAATCCTGAAGCGATTATTTGGGATACGCAGCAAATCTGGAATCTTCTGGGTATTTTTTTATTACTCAGTACGCCATTTGTATTGGCTGCCAGTGCTATTTGTCTGGTATTTATTCATTATCCTGAGCAAATAGCAAAAATATACAGTATGGATCTTATGGGGGCAGGATTTGGTAGTATTGCAATCATTCTCATGCTGTTTTTTGTTTTCCCCATCACAGCACTGTTAATCATTAGCTTGAGCGGATTAACAGCAACACTCATTGCTTTGCAGGAAACTCAACAACTTTCTATAAAAAAAACCATAAACAAAAATGCAACCAGGACTTTCTCTTTTATCATTGTTTTGACTGGACTGTTCTATATTTCCAGCTTTCAGTATTGGCAACTGAATATTTCCCCCTATAAAGATCTATCGACAACATTAAATATTGGCGGTACTCAGATCATTGAACAAAAATCCAGTCCGCTGGGTTTATTAGAGATTGTCGAAAGTCCGAAATTCCCTTTTCGTCATGCCCCGGGATTAAGCCTGCATAATAGTCAGGAACCACTTGAACAACTTGGACTTTTTAGTGATGCAGCGAATATGACCGCGATTACACGTTATCCTGATGAACTTGAAAAACTATCTTATCTGGATCAACTGACATCAGCGCTGCCTTATCATTTGAATACAATTAATCGGCTGTTAATTGTCGGTGCAGGCGGCGGCAGTGATATCTTACAGGCCCGGTTTCACAAAACACAGAACATAGATGCCGTTGAACTCAATTCACAAATCATTGAATTGCTCAGCAATCAGTTTGCAGCATATAGTGGACACATTTATTTACAGGATAATATTAACATCCATTCAGGCGATATCAGAGGCTTTCTCAGCAAGAAAGAGAGCAGCAATGATGGTAATTATGACTTAATACAGATTTCTCTGATGGATTCTTTTAATGCATCTGCCAGTGGTTTGTACGCCTTAAACGAAAGTTATTTGTATACCATTGAAGCATTACAAACTTATTTACAGCATTTAAATCCAGATGGCTATCTGGCCATCAGTCGCTGGGTAAAAACACCGCCTCGTGATGCTATAAAAATGTTTATGACCGCTATCACAGCATTAGAGCAATATCAGATTCAACCCGCAGCCCATCATCTGGTGTTAATCAGAGGCTGGCAAACAGCCACTCTGTTAGTTAAAAAAAATCCTTTTAAGGTATCGGAAATTGAAGCACTTAAACAATTTTGTCAGGCACGTGCTTTTGATGTGGTCTGGTATCCGGGAATTAAAGCCGGTGAAACCAATCAGTATAATCATTTCAGAGAGGCCTATTTTTATCAGGCGGCCAGGGCATTATTAAATGACATGGATTCAAGACAGCAGTTCTTACAAAATTACAAATATGATGTGAATCCTGCCAGTGATGATAAGCCTTTTTTTCATCACTTTTTTAAGTGGTCTGTTTTCAAGGAACTAATATCCCTGCGTGAACAGGGTGGGCTGGTATTGGTTGAAATGGGATATATTGTATTGTTTGTCACACTGCTTCTTGCCATTGTCAGCAGTATTATTTTGATTCTTTTACCTCTGATTGTGTTTCATTTTCGTTCTAGAGCAAAAGCGGAATATTCTTTATCAGCCCTTGATCGCCTGCAATTGTTTATCTATTTTTTCTCTATCGGTCTGGCGTTTTTATTCATTGAAATAGCCATGATGCAAAAATTTATTCTTTATTTGTATCACCCCATTTATGCTATACCCGTTATTCTGGCTGCATTTATGATCTTTGCCGGTCTGGGCAGTGCCTGGACAAAACAATTGCTTTTACGTTTTTCTGCTCAGCAGCTTCTGCTCGGTGCCATCATGGGGATCGTTTTTATCGGTGTGTTTTACAGCTATTTTCTGGGCTCATTTTTTGCCATGACGGCAAGCTATCCCATTATTATAAAAATCATATTGAGTCTGTTGCTGATTGCACCACTGGCTGTTTGCATGGGAATGCCTTTTCCACTGGCGCTTGGCGCTCTTTCTGTGAGCAGCAGCTCAGGCTCATCAAATACTGCTTATATTCCCTGGGCCTGGGGAATTAATGGCTGTGCTTCTGTTATCAGTGCAGTTTTAGCAAGCCTGCTGGCCATTCACTTTGGTTTCAACCTGGTCATTATATTTGGACTTGGATTATATCTGCTTTGTTTAATCACATTCACAATGCCAGGAGCTCATGCCTTGTCTTAATCGATAGCCAATTTCTGTTAACTTATCCAGAGCTCAGGTTACTTAGAAGTGTAATCGATTTTTTCAATTATGATCATCGAATTTATTCATTATACAAAACGCTGCATGCTTCCTACAATCAAGAGGTATTTAATTTTAATTAATTCATTGAGTTCTACCCAGCAATGCAGTAGCTTGAGTCGTTCATGATGTCATATGATATTGCAGTTAATTAAGATTAAATATCATTTTATTTAAAACCCATTTAATTAAAACCATTTAATTAAAACCAAAGGAGAATCAAAATGGACCTGAAAGGCAGTCAAACAGAGGAAAGTTTGAAAGATGCATTTGCCGGTGAATCACAGGCAAACCGCCGTTATCTTTATTTTGCAGGAAAAGCTGATATTGAAGGTGAGAACGATGTTGCAGTCGTATTTCGTTCAACCGCTGAAGGTGAGACGGGTCATGCGCACGGGCATCTGGAATACCTTGAGCAATGTGGTGATCCGGCAA
>JAPVVU010000226.1 GCA_028571885.1 Gammaproteobacteria bacterium
AAGCCTATGGTCACTTATTTTTTTGACTTTGAGAACTCACTTCGTTCAGACAATCAAAGTCAGAAAAATAAGCAACCACAGGCTTTTTGTAAATAATACGCTGAATAATTATAAAATTCATTTTCTTAATCAGTTCTTTTCCTAGCGATTAGTATGATAGTTTAAGATTTTAGAATTTTTCCCCTTATTTCGCAGAGGGTTTAAATAGAACCTGATGGTCTATTGTATACTGCCCTATTAATTGCTGACCCTGCCTTGATGTCAGCCAATTAATAAGCGCATTGGCACCGTTAATATTAATATCGTTATAGCGCTCTGGATTAACAGCAATAATACCATAGGGGTTAAATAACAGATCTGCCCCCTGATATAGAATTTTTAAATCAGTTTTATCTTTATAACTCAACCAGGTCCCCCGATCAGCTATCGTATAAGCGCCTAATTCATTAGCCATTTGAATAACTTTACCCATACCCTGACCAACTTCTCTATACCATTGGCCTTCTGGTATAACACCAGCAGATGCCCAAATTTTCCTTTCTTTTTTATGTGTCCCTGAATCATCACCACGAGAAACAAACAAGCTCTTATTTTTGCGTATATTAAAAAAAGCAATTTGCAGCGAAGACGCATCTTGTATTGAAGCCGGATCAGCAGCAGGACCAATAATAACAAAATCGTTATACATCACAGGATATCGTTTAATGCCATAAGCATTTTTAACGAATTTTTTTTCTGCTTCAAGCGCATGAACCAAAAGAACATCAACGTCCCCATCCTTGCCCATTCTGAGTGCTTTACCAGTGCCGACAGAGATCACCTGGACTTGATAACCCGATGAATTTTCGAATTTAGGCAAAAGAAATTGCAGCAGACCTGAATTTTCAGTACTTGTGGTGGTTGCAAGACGGACTATATGCTGAGTGATATCAGGCGCCATTGATACAGGAGAACCTGAGGCTATGATTTCTGTCGATGTGAGTAATAAGAAGATAGAGGCTATAATATTTTTTATTTTCATTATTGTTTCAATTGGTCAATTTAAAATATTTAATAACGCACATTGAAACATAGCACAAAAATCTAATTGATTAAATCAAATATTTTGTAATTATTCAGCATGTATTTATTAATTACCCGTGTTAAGCCTATGGTCACTTATTTTAAATTGTAAATATCATCCAGTCTAAGTAAACTCTTTCTATACTTTTTATACAACTAATCACGGCGTTGATATTAATCCAATGGAAATCTGGCAAATTTTACTTCTCATATTCGTCGGCGTGTTTGCCGGCTGGCTGAATGTGATGGCGGGTGGCGGCTCTCTTCTCACAGTACCTCTTATGCTGTTTATGGATATTCCAGCACCCATTGCGAATGGTACCAACCGAATTGCTATTCTGGCTCAGAATATCACCGCCGTTTATACTTTTTATCGCAAAGGTTTTTCCGATATCAAACTGGGGCTTAGTCTGTCATTGTTTGCCTCAATAGGTGCAGTTGCAGGCGCATGGTTTGGCGTTCATCTTGATGGCGTCTGGTTTAACCGAATCCTGGCCGTTGTTATGATACTGGTCATGATTGTTATGGCAACCGGTAAACCAATAACACAGGACAAAAGCCAGCAGACACAGCCCGTAAAGAACAATCCCGTAAAAAACAAAGTACTTGGTCATTTATGCATGGTCGCGGCAGGTTTTTGGGGAGGCTTAATTCAAATTGGTGTGGGCTTTATTTTTATGCCGATATTACATCGAGTCATGGGTTTTAATCTAATACAAGTGAACATGTATAAGGTTTTTATAATTCTTAACTACACAATTATCGCCTTATTTATCTTTGCCTCGCAGTTGCAATTATTATGGTGGGCAGGGCTTGGTCTGGCCTTAGGTAATTCAATTGGCGGCTGGTACGGAGCTCATACAACCATTCACAAAGGCGAAGCCTGGATAAAAACAGTTCTCTACATTACCCTTTCCGCTTTTATTATCAAGTTACTTTTTTTCTAAGACCGGCTTTTCTAAGAGCGGCACTTATCCAGCTGAACTCTTCCGTCGCGTAAATCGCCTAGCCTAAATCAGGCCATTCCCATCAATTGCGGCACCCATAAAATAATACCGGGAAAAGTAATTAATACCACAATGGTTATCACATCAGCGATAAAAAAAGGAGTCACACCTCGAAACACATCCTGAACCGAACATTCCGGCCTGACGCCTGCCACCACGAAGCAGTTCAATCCTATGGGGGGAGTGATTAAACAGATTTCAGCCATTTTAACCACAATAATACCGAACCAAATCGCACACCCTACCCCGGAAACACCAAAAGCTGAGTCTGCGGCAAGCACGGCCTCGCCGCCATTTAAAGCAATAACAGCAGGATAGACCACAGGCAATGTCAGTAACAACATGCCAATCGCATCCATAAACATACCTAAAACTACATATGCTAAAAGAATCATGATCAAAATAAGCATAGGACTCTGATCCAGACTGGTAATCCATTGCGAAAAGACACCCGGTAAATCAGCAAAACCTAAAAATCGAACATAAAGCAGTACACCCCAGATGATGGTAAAAATCATCACCGTCAATTTAGCGGTTTCCATCAATGAGCCGCGTAATTCCTTCCAGCGCATTCCCTTGTACACCGCCAGACAAAGAATGATAAATGCACCAAGAGAACCGGCCTCAGTGGGAGTGCCGACCCCGCCATAAATACAGATCATGATAATAGCCACTACCAGAAAAATGGGTAACGCTGCGGGTAAACTTTCGAAGCGTTGTTTCCAGCTAAAGCCGGTCACTGGAGGACCAAAGTCTTTACGTGTCGAGGCCAGAAAAATGACCAGAGCACCATAGATAAGCGCCGAAACAGCGCCAGGTAAAAAACCTGCCATGAGCAATACACCCACATCCTGCTCAACAATAATGGCATAAATAACCAAAATTGCTGAGGGTGGAATAAGTGATGCTAAGGTACCCCCCGCGGCAACAACACCCGCAGCAAAACGTTTGTCATAGCCCAGTTTTAACATTTCAGGAATGGCAATGCGGGCAAAGACGGCTGACGTTGCAACCGAAGCACCAGAAACTGCGGCAAAACCAGCAGTAGAAAATACAGTCGCCACACCCATGCCGCCCGGTAACCAGCCAAGCCAACGTTTGGCCGCTTCAAACAATGCTCGGGTTAATCCAGCATGATAAGCCAAAAAACCAATGAGAATAAACGTCGGGATCAATGACAAAGCCAGTGTTGAAACTTTTGAGTGCGGTATAGTTCCAGCCATTTTTACCGCTACCAGGAAACCTTTTTCAAAACCAAGTTTGGCAGAAAAAATCCATAGCAGCCCGATAAATCCTGCCAGGGCCGCAGCAAAGGCAACACGAACGCCAATGACAACAAAGAACAGCATTATCCCCGTCACCCAAAGCCCGATATCAACAGACTCCATACTTGCCATAGTTTCAAACAAGCTCATGGCTGCTGATCCTCAGCTGCTGTCGAGCCGGAAAGTGATTCTGCTTCTTGCGCCGCAACCGCTGCAGCATCTTCTATTAACGGCACAGCGACCGGCTGCTCACTTCCTGATAAAAGCGCTCTTGAGTAGCCCCAGATCTGCAGCAATATGCGCAACGCTAATACGCTCAAAGCAAAGGGTATTACTAATTTTGCTGGCCAGGTAGGTAAGTCAATATCTAAAGAAGAGTCGCCCAGACTATAGGCTCGCCAAAAATGCAGAAAAGAGCCGTAAATTAAAACCAGAGTAATAAACAGCATTAGGATTGATGACAGCAATTCTACCAGCCAGAGTTTTGCACCATGGAGGCGGCTGACCAGAATATCCATTCGAATATGACCACCCAAACGCTTAGTATAAGCAATTCCCAAAAAAGCCATAAAGGCCATTGCCTGTTCAACCCAGTCAATATAGCCATTGACAGGCATATTAAATAACCAGCGTCCCAGGACATTAGCCGTTGCCAGAAAGACCAGCAGGAAAATAACAATGCCGCCAAGCAGATTTAATAATGATTCCAGTTTGAAAAAGGTACGATCCAGCCAGCTTAATTTTGACTGATCCTCAAGAATATCTGTGGGGCTAGACATAAAACTGCTTCCTGATTTTTTGGCGAGATAATAGAGTATCTGTCACTCTGAGCAAATAAAGCAAAGGGTGACAGAACTATTCACTTTTATGTGTACAGCAACTTATTTTTGAAACAATTTCTCAGTAAAATTAAAAAGACTTTGTGCATCAAAGTTTTTACTATTCTTTTTAATCCAGTTTTTTCGAACAGATTCAGAAAGCTCATTTAATTTGTTCGTTTGATCAGTAGAAAAAGTGATTTGGGTTAAGCCCTGTTCCTTAATCGCAGCTTCGTATTTGCCTGTCGTGTTTTCATCATAATTTTTAATATAATAGGCCATTGCCTCATCAAGTGAACCTAATAAGGCTTCTTTATGTGCAGGTTTAAGTGAATTTAAAGCATCCGTATTAACAACGACCGGGCAATTGGCCGAGCCAAGATTCAAATTTGTCGTTGCCCATTTGCCAACTTTATATGTTTTGGTCGCAAGGTGCGCATGCGGCGCAAAGGATGCAGCATCAATCACTCCGGAATCCATTGATTGACGAACTTCAGAAAAAGGTACACTGGTCTTAACGGCACCCAATTGTTCCAGTACCCCCATAATTCCCCCGGGACCACGAACACGTAAACCCTTAAAACCATTCAGATCACTAAGAGGTTCACTTTTGCTGATAATGTTATATTGAGGTAACGGCGTTGGCATTAATAAGGTGGCATTCCAGCGAGCCAGATCTTTGCTGACGATGGGGTTTTTATAAACTGCCTGATAAATTTCAGCAATGCGAGTGAGTGACAGGTTGCGAGAAAAAGGCAGTTCGGTAACGGTGATAGTAGGATTCTTTTGCTTATGATAGAACGAGCAAAACTGAGCCATTTCAAAGGCACCAATTGAAATACCATCAAGATTTTCACGTGATTTTGACAGGCCGCCATAAGAAATATTGAGCTTGAAATCACCCCCGGTTTTTGTCTCTATTAATTCAGCCAGCTTTTCAACATGCTCAGTAAAGGCACGTCTTTTACCCCATAAAGAGACATTCCACTCAGTAGCAGCAAGCACTTCTCCGGCACAAAAACTAGCCAGAACAACCGGTATAATGATGGTTTTCAGTTTATTATTCATGTTTTCTCCAGTGAACAAAATAGCGACGGGTTAATGAAAAAAATCATCATATCACGGACAAGAAGTTATTTTACAAACTACAATAGAAAATTTTAACTCACATATCACTTGCGCGCATAACTACCTGATATAGCAGTCCGATAAAATTAATGCGTGACATAATTAGTGTCAGTTTATAAAACAGACATTTTATAGAGTAAAGGATAAATATACTGGTGATGCAAGTTCTAATTAATTAAATCGGCACTAAATAAGTGTTCCACCAAAAGTAG
>JAPVVU010000227.1 GCA_028571885.1 Gammaproteobacteria bacterium
AGTCAGCATTTTCTTCTCCAGGCACACCAAAAATATATTTAATGCCTTCTTCTTCAAGACATTGTATAAATAAATCAGATGCTTTCATGTGTATTTTCTCACTGGCTTTTTTCTTTTAATAGTTAAAAGTATAGTGAGAAAAATGAATTATTATATAGCGGTGAAAAAATTAATCGAAAAGATTCCTGCTAATAATGAGGGGGAGGTGGCTCAGGGCCTTCTTTGGCATTACTTTGCTGTAAATTGCTTAGTTTATCTTGCAGTTGTTCCATATGCTTTACTAAATTATCAAGAGTGCTTTGATGTTTGATAATGATTTGATTGAGTTGCTCGATGGTATCTTCCTGATGCGCATTTTTTATTTCCAGTTCCATGACTCGGTTTTCGATATCTGACATAGTAAAGCCTTTGGAGAACTCTTTATTATTGATGTTAGGGTTTTTTGTTCAAACTTTTGTTAAAACATTTGTTAAAATAAGTGTTTCAAACAAGAATTCCATTGATTTTAACTGATTTTAATAAAAATAATGACAACTTTTGATGTTTTGATTATAGGCGCCAGTGCTTCGGGTCTTATGTGTGCTATCGAAGCAGGCAAACGAGGCCGTAAGGTGATAGTGCTGGACCATGCGGCAAAGGCGGGGAAAAAAATCCGTATTTCAGGTGGCGGACGTTGTAATTTTACTAATTATGACGTCACAGCAAATAATTATTTATCGGAAAATAAACACTTTTGTAAATCGGCATTATCAAAATATCAATATTATGATTTTCTTAGCCTATTGGCAGAGTATCAAATTCCCTGGCATGAAAGAGAACATGGGCAGTTATTCTGTGATCGAAGTGCCAATGATATTATTCAAATGTTGTTATCAGAATGTAAGAAATACGCTGTAACGATTCAATTAAATACTCATATTGATGTTGTGAATGTTTTTGTTGCTAAAAACAGCGTTGAAAGCTCTGATGCAGAAAAGACGGATGCTGAAAACACGGATACTGAAAACTTGGACATTAATGGACATGAATTTAGTGTCAATTCATCTCAGGGGCATTATCGTGCCAGTTCTCTTGTGGTAGCGACTGGTGGTTTATCTGTCAGTAAAATGGGGGCCAGTGACTTTGGTCTGCGTTTGGCAAAGCAATTTGGGCTGCACATCATACCTACTCGACCAGGTCTGGTACCACTTATCTATAGTAGTAAAGACAGTAAAAAATATAAACAACTTTCAGGTATCGCCCTGGAATCAGAAATCAGTTACGGAGATCAGTGTTTTAAAGAAAACTTACTCTTTACCCATAAAGGAATAAGTGGCCCCGCAGTTTTGCAAATTTCATCTTATTGGAAAGTTGAAAATACCCATCTGGGCGAGAGTATACGAATTAAATTGCTTCCGGAACTTGAACTCTATGAATGGTTATCAGAACAACAGAGCCAACAGTCAAAAGTCCTGGTAAAAAATTTACTTTCCAGAAAAATGCCAAAGCGGCTGGCAGAGTGTTTGTGCCAAATCCATTCTATCGATAAACCGGTTAATCAATATAATTCATCAGAATTAAAAACGATTGCAGATATTTTCCAGGACTGGCGTTTCTGGCCGGATGGGACTGAAGGCTACCGTGTAGCTGAAGTGACCGTCGGCGGGGTAGATACCAATGAATTATCATCTAAAACAATGCAGGCAAAAAAAGTAGACGGTTTATACTTTATTGGTGAAGTTGTTGATGTAACGGGACATCTTGGTGGTTATAATTTTCAATGGGCCTGGTCTTCCGGATACGCTGCAGGGCAATTTGTATGAACAACTTAAACTGCTGATGTAAGAGTGAAGTCACTCATGTTAATAGCAGGTAACTATTAATACCAGGAAACTATTAATACCAGGAAAGAATGTCGTCCAGCTTTTGTCGTGTTTTTATATTTTGAGGATCTTTTCGATAACCAAAAGCAACCATATAGGCTACTTTAAAAAGAGATGTGTCAACATTAAATTCTGCGGCTAATAATTGATTAATCGGTTCTTCTTTAAAACCTTCAATAGGGCAACTGTCTATTTTGATAAAGGCTGCAGCACTCATCATATTGGCTAAGGCAATATAGCATTGCTTTGCTGCCCAATCGAACATGATTTTATCACTATGAGCTTTATCGCTTTGAATCAGCTTAAAATCGTTTTCCTGAAATGTCTTATAGAATCCTTTTCGTTTAATGCGGACTTCTTCTGGTAAGTGATGAACTTGTTTCATCATATATTCAATGTAGTCACTATCAAAATGCATGGTTTTTGATGTTCTTGCCAGAGCGACAACAAAATGGCTGGCAGTTGGCAACGTTCCCTGAGCACCCCAGGTATGAACTTTTAATTTTTCTCTGAGTGCGGGCTTCTGAACGACAAGAAAGTGCCAGGGTTCAAAGCCAAATGAGCTGGGAGACAGACGAGCACATTCTAAAATGTATTGAAAATCATCATTAGAGATTTTTTTGTTTTCATCAAATACTTTACATGCATGACGAAAATTCATCATTTCAATAAATTGTTTTTTCATTATAGGATAATTTTATCTGGTAAGAAAATGGAGGTTAATAAGAGGCAGGCAGGGGAAAGACTTCCTGACCTGTGCTGCTAATAAATATTATTAATTGTTCGCCAGTTGCTTTCTTTGTTGGGCAATAGCACGTTTTACATGGCTAAGATATTCTTTTGAGACTTTCAGTTCATTAGAGGATAAGTGTTTAGCAGCGTTATCCTTAAACTTTAATGCACTTAAACTACCGTTATCAATTGCTAGTGAAAAGTACACGTGGCTCTGTAGATGGTTTTTGTTTTCAGCGTGGTATTTTCCTAACGCAATTTGAGAATCAACATCATTATTGTTTAAGACGGCTTGTCTATAATAAGAGAGCCCTTTGTTCGTATTTTTTGGAGTGCCTAAGCCGTTTATATAAAGTTGTCCTAAAATATAATGAGCATTTAAGGCATTATGTTCTGCTTCAATTGAACATTTCTCCAGTGCAGATTTAAACTCATGCTTTTCATAAAGGCTGGTGCAAGATCCAGCTGCCTGTAGGGTCATACTGATCAAAAGTAATGGGAAGAGTAGGGCATATTTTGTCAACTGAGCATATTTATTTAAATTTTGTAAATTTATAGGCATAGTTGTTCTCTATTTATAAGTTGTTCTCTATTTATAATTCGTATTTTTTTGTTGGTCATCCAATGACCCTTTTCTGAATATACTTACAATTATAGTCAATTAACCAAAAAAATAAATATGGGAATACCCTAGCGTTTATTAATATAAATCGTAGGGGTATTAAAGAGTTAATAAATTATAATGTATTGGAATAGTGAACTTGAGGGGTGTTTGTGGACCGTGATAAAAACTAACTTTATAACTAGAGCAAGGTGCTTTTAAAATCATTATGCAATGGGGGGGGACATATGCACTATAAAAAAACACCTTGCTCTAGTCACGCCATGAGTTTGTGGCTAGAGCGAGTGGCGTACGAAGCCACTCAGTAGAAGAGATTAATCTTCACATTTACTGCAGGTTTTAACACCAATCAATGTGTATAGAGGACAAAAATTAAACAGACCTGTTAATAAAGGAACTACACCAATCCATCCCCATGGACTCATGACTGCAGGTGCCAAAAAGACTGAGGCAATTAAAACAATACCAGCTACAATACGTAAAATCTTATCTATTCCACCGACGTTTTTCATTATAAGCTCCAAAATCATTATTTATTGAGTGAGTTGATTGTGCCAGATAATAAAAATACGTTAAGTGATAATGTCACTTAAAACGTATATTTATAGAAAATAATTGGAATGGAGAAAATAAGAAGTGTTTTAATACATTAATGAGTTGCAGGTAATAGATTGGCTAACGCATCATGATTAGTAATTTCTATTTTCCCCCGGTTTAGTTGAACCCAGCCTTTGTTTTCAAATTCTTTCAGCTGTCTGCTGATGACTTCACGCGCAGAACCAAGCTCAGTTGCCAACGCCTGATGTGTAGTACGAATGGGGGTATTTACTGAGCCATTAGTTAATAAGTACTTGGCTAAACGAATATCCAGCTTAGCAAAACTGATTTCTTCAACCAGAGTGATTAATTTAATGAGACGATCACCATAGGAATGAAACACCTGTTTTCTAAACGCTTTGGATTCACCCATATATTTTTCAAAAATTGGTTTTGGAATAGCAAGTGCCAAAATATCAGTTTCCGTGACACCTTCTGCCGGGTAGTCTTCTGATGATATTAGACAACTGGTGGTCAAAACACAGGAGCCTCCGCTGGTAATGTGATAGAGAACAATTTCACGGCCATTTTCAGCGCGGGTAATTACTTTAACTGAACCTGAGATAATGAGCAGATAGTTTAAACATTGATCACCCTGATGAAAAACAATTGTTCCTTCAGGGATAGTCATCTGCTGACAGTGTTCCAGTATATTGATGCCATTGGCATCGTTGGCCTCACTCAGTTTGGGAAAAAGCTGCAGAATTGTGTTTTTTAGTTCCATGAAAATTTTTATTCCCCCGAATATGTAGAATATATTACTGTAACTATTCAGCGTATATTTCTTAATGACCACTGTTGAGCCCATGGTCACTTATTACTTTGATATAAGTGTATTGATTTGCTGTTCCATGCCTCTTTTCCCTTGTAACCCGCCAGTATGGACAGCAATAATTTTGCTTCCTATGGGGAAGAAATCCTTTTCTGCCAGACTTACAATAGCATACATCATTTTAGCTGTGTAAACTGGATCGAGATCGACTGCATATTTTTTTTCAAAATCATGAATAAACAATGCCAGTGTTTCATTTATCTTGCCAAAACCACCAAAGTGCCAGTCATATAATAATTCCCATGGGGCTTGTGTGCTGGAGTGCTTTTCTTCTGTTAGACATTCTTCTGTTAGACATTGTTCCGTTAAAAGGTTGCTGACAACTTGTTCCAGAAATTGTCCGCCTTTCATTGCCGGGAAACCCAAAATCTTCGGTTTTATTTTACTTTCCTGTTGATGAGCGATTGATTTTTGCCAGGACAGTCCAGAAATAATTCCAGCAATTGTACCTCCAGTTCCGCAGGGAACACAAACATAGTCTGCATCATCGGGTATAAAAGATGAAATTTCAGAGGCGCCTAAGACGGCTAGCTTATTTGTACCGCCTTCAGGCACCAGATAAAATTGGCCGGCACGTTTACCTTCATCAAAAGGATCATCTTCAATAACTAATTGTTTAAATTGCTCAATCACTTCGGGTAAATGTTTGTTTCGGTAAGTCTTTCGATTAACATAATAAAGTTTCATGCCCTGGTCTGTGATGTCGGATAAGGTTGGATTTAGAGGTAAATGCTGTTCACCACGGATAATGCCGATTGTGTTAAAGTGATAGACTTTTCCTGCAGCTGCCAATGCATGCAAATGGTTGGAATAAGGCCCGCCAAAACTGAGCA
>JAPVVU010000228.1 GCA_028571885.1 Gammaproteobacteria bacterium
CAAGTATCGACTTCCAGGGAGATTTTTTTAACCTCCCTGGAACATTTCTAAATCTTGTCAATAGCTGATAAATAGTCCATAAATTTAGATATATAGCGATATATCTGAATCCCCTGCAAATTCAAAAAATGCCGCAGCGCCCGCATAAGTCACTTCATCCAGAAATGTATTAATGTCCATTTCAAATAAATCAACTGTCATTTGACAGGCAATAAATTTAACTTCTGCTTCCAGGCATAGCTGGCGTAACTCATCCAGAGGCGCAACACCTTTATCTTCCATTTTCTTCTTCATCATACTGGTGACAAAACGCTGCACACCAGGCAAAGCCTGAATCAAAACGGGTATGGGGATTGGCATCGGCATACCGGGATTACCCAGAGGAGAGACTTCCAGATCAAGATTTTTTTGTAGTAATTTTAAACCATAGAAGGTAAAGAAAATTTCTACATCATAGCCCAGTGCAGCTGCTGTCGAGCTTAGAATAAAAGGAGGATATGCCCAGTCAAGCGTCCCTTTAGTGGCAATGATAGCCATTTTCTTATTCATGCGTTAACCCCTCTATTACTTCAAAAATTTCACTGATAATATTTAACTAGCAATTCATCTGTCAATTTAATCTATTTTATTTTATCAGTGCTTCAGCCTGTATGACGACCAGAATAAATATATTCCCAAAAGAAGCATTGGCAATGACAGAAGCATCCCCATCGTCAGCCAGTCCATGGCAATAAAACCTTTATCACCCATATGAGCATCAGGCTGACGAACAAACTCCACCAGCGAACGAAATAAACTGTATAAGATTAAAAACAGACCAGAAATTGCTTTTCTGGGCCTAGGTTTACTCGAATAAATCCATAATATAATAAACAGGAGTACACCTTCTAAAAGAAACTCATACAACATAGATGGATGACGCGGCAACCCCAGAGGATCGGTGGGAAAAATCATTGCCCAGGGTAAATCAGTCGGACGTCCCCAGAGTTCTGCATTGATAAAATTACCAATACGTCCTGCGGCCAGACCAAATGGCACCATTACAGCAATAAAATCAGTCACGGTAAAAAATGCTTTGTGATTTTTTCTGGCAAACAGCCACATCGCAGACAATACCCCCAGAAGACCGCCATGAAAGGACATGCCGCCTTTTTGTACCTGAAACAGAATCAACGGATCCTGTAAAAAATAGTCCATATTATAAAACAGGGTATAACCAATGCGCCCGCCCAGGACAACACCCAATGCCCCGTAAAACAGTAGATCATCAATTTGTTCATAAGTCCAATTGACGTGTTTCTGCTTGCTCTTGAGGCGGGCAAAAAACCAGAAACCAGCAAAGGCCACTAAATAAGTTATGCCATACCAGTGAATTTTTAATGGCCCAAGCGCCAGAGCAACGGGATCAATTTCAGGATAAGCAATCATCAGGCTGGTGTTACTCTCGAAATAAATGATTTAATATAAGCCGTTTCCGGCAGAGCGGGATGAACTGGATGGTCTGGACTCTGATGGCCCTGCTCCAGTATCTGTGTAAAGCGATCCAGGTGGCGTGATGCACCCTGAATTTGTTGTACCAGCGTCTCTGCCGGCATATGGTAAGAGCAGGAAGCTGTTACCAGCAGCGCATCACGGCTGCAAAGCTGCATTGCCATCTGGTTGACACGTCGGTAGGCATTCATGCCTTCTTTAAAGTCTTTTTTCCGTTTAATAAAGGCAGGCGGATCGACAATAACAATATCAAATTTTTCTCTTTCATTGCGTAAATGTTTGAGCACATCAAAAACATTGCCCTGGATACTGGTGATATTACTAAAGCGATTCATTTCTGCACTACTGTCCAGCCAATCCAGAGCCTGCTCTGAAGCGTCAACACAAAATACTTCGCTGGCACCTGCAGTGGCAGCTTCCAGCCCCCATGCACCGACGTATGAGAAAAGATCCAGCACTCGCTTATCCTTTGCATAATGCTGGACTCTGGCACGATTCATACGATGATCGTAAAACCAGCCCGTCTTTTGGCCTTTTTGCAAATCAACCTGAAAACGAGTTTGATTTTCTTCTATTTCAGTGACACCTGATAACTCTCCAAGAACGACTTCATTATATAAATCTAAGCCTTCCAACTCTCTCATCTTGACATCATTACGCATGAGAATGACAGAGGGTTTCAGTACTTTTTCCAGCGCTTCAATCAGAGCCTGACGCTGTTGTTCCATACCTGCAGTGGTTATCTGAACAACAATAATATCATTAAACCGGTCCACCACAATACCGGGCAGCAAATCACTTTCACCAAATATCAGTCGATAAAATGGCTTAGCAAACAATCTTTCCCTGAGAGACAGGGCAATTTTAATACGGTGCACAAAAAGAGAACGATCAAGTAATACTGATGTTTTACGACTGAAAATACGAGCGCTAATCAATGAGTGCGGGTTGATATAGGCAACGCCCAGAGGCTTTCCCTGATGAGACATAATAACAACTTGCTCACCGGCCGTGAAATTTTTGAGCGAAGTCTTCTGAGTATCAATTTCATTACTGTAAACCCAGAGATGTCCTTGATTTAATCGACGTTCCTGACCTTTCTTCAGGTAGACGGGTGCTAATTCATTGCTCATATTTATTGGGCTCTTTTCTGGATGGGGGCTAATGATAGCACAGATCTGCATGACAGCTTAAGAGTAGAATAGAAAAAGATGAGAACCCGAATAAAAGGTTTAAGACAGGGATTGTAGTGACAGTAGTGACAGCAGGAATAGAAATTAAATATTATGACAAATTTAGTGAGATGATAGTTGTCGGGTCAATGGTATTCACACAATCATACAAACAAAACCATACCTACCGTTTTAAAATAAAACAATAAATAGGGTTTTGTATCGTGAGAGTGATCTTTGACTATTGAAAGTTAAAGACGTTAATGTGAGTCACTCAATGATACGACATCTTCAGCCTGCAGACCTTTTTGACCAGTAGTCAAACTAAACTCAACATCTGAGCCCTGCTTTAAAGTACGGTATCCTTCACCACGAATCGAGCGAAAATGAACAAAAATATCATCATGCTCTTCCAGGACAATAAAACCAAAACCTTTGGCATTATTAAACCATTTAACAGTTCCTACTTCACGTTTTTCCATTTTTACATCCCTAACAAAGAAAAAATAATCGATGACTGCGATGATGTCAAAAGCCTTTAGCCTATAAAAAGCCTGTATAAAAACTTTCTATAAACCCCTTCTAGAAGCAATGTAAGGTGATGACATCCTGGTCACCTGTCTGAAAGGCACACAACCATCAGACAATTTAATTTATACGCCCATCATTTTACTTATGCAATATGTCATTTGAAAATATCGCTATAAAAAAAGAAATTGTAGTACTGGTATGACATTTTTAAGCAAAAAAACGCCTTTTTGTGATTGATATCAAATAAAATAGAGCATACTTTAGAGGTTAAGAACGACGTTAGAAAGGCATTAAAAAGCTAGCAGAGCACTATCTTTAGGAAAAAAATGGAAGGCTAACTAATAAAAACCCGAGTATAAATCGGGTTTTCCCATACAAAAAAACTAAAAAGTCATATCAAAAGCAGACTGGAAACGCGCCTTAAATTCATCAATTGTAAATTGATGATTCTGAGTACCATGATGTTCAATTTTAATTGAACCTAATAAGCTGGCAATACGTCCCGTCACTTGCCAATCAAGATCATTCATTAAACCATAGAGCAAGCCGCTGCGAAATGCATCACCACAGCCGGTTGGATCATTAAGTTCTTTGGCTTCAACCGCTGGAATCATAATATTTGTATCTTTTGTCACAATTTCAGCACCTTCACCACCACGGGTAATAATAAGCGCTTCTACCTGGACAGCAACTTCGCCAGGCGTCATACCCGTTTTGTCCAGCAACATTTGCATTTCATAATCATTCACTGTCAGCCAGGTTGCCTGCTCAATAAAAGTTTTCAATTCTTCTTCACCAAACATGGGCATTCCCTGACCGGGATCAAAAATAAATGGAATACCTGCTTCCTTGAATTGACGGGCATGCTCAATCATACCATCACGACCATCAGGGGAAACAATACCAATAGTGACTCCCTGTGCATCCGATACCTTATTTTGATGCGACTCACTCATCGCACCAGGGTGAAATGCTGTGATCTGGTTGTCATCCTGATCCGTTGTGATAAAAGCCTGGCCAGTGTAACTGTTTTCAATTTCTGTAAGGTACTGCTGAGAAATACCACTCTTGCTCATCCATTCTGCATAAGGTGCAAAATCAGAACCAATGGTTGCCATTGGCGTCACATCAGCACCGAGAAGATTCAGCGTATAAGCAATATTACCTGCACAGCCACCAAATTCCCGGCGCATAGTAGGCACCAGAAAAGAGACATTTAACATATGAATCTTGTCTGGCAAAATATGATTTTTAAAGCGATCGGGAAAAACCATAATATGGTCATAAGCGTATGAACCGCAAATAAGAGCTGTCATAATATTCCTTGTTTGTTGTGAGTTAGAGCAAGATTAAAACATTTAGTAACTATTCAGCATATTATTTATAAAGAGTCTGTGGTCACTTATTTTTCTGACTTTGATTGTTTGAGCGTAGCGAGTTCTCAAAGTCAGAAAAATAAGTGACCATGGGCTCAACAATGGTCATTAAGAAATATACGCTGAATAGTTACAACATTTATTAAAAAAATAAAATAAGAAGCCAAACAACTGCAACATTAACTAATGCCAAAAAGACTGCAGCTGACCCCATATCTTTAGCTCTTCCTGCGAGCTCGTGATGTTCCGGACCAAATCGATCCACTACCGCCTCAATTGCTGAATTAAGAATTTCTGCAATTAAAACAATAAATAAACAGGCTATCATCAGGGCTGACTCCAGGCCGGTTTCGCCAAGCCATATTGCCAGCGGCAGTAAAATAATACTCAGTAAAAGTTCCTGGCGAAAAGCAGCTTCATGCTGAAAGGCTGCTGTTAAGCCCTGCCATGAATATCCACCGGCAGCAATAATACGGGCAATTCCTGTTTTACCTGGTTTCATTTTATTCGATTGTCTCTCACTCTTGATAATAAAAATTCAAGTCCAGTTCTCTGGCCGCTTTCACATCATCCAGGCGCCTGACGGGTAGTTCAAATGGTGCATCTTTTAATAAATTCGGTGACTGCTGCGCTTCTTCTCTGATTTTGATCAGGGTTTCAACAAAAGCATCCAGATCATCTCTGCTTTCTGTTTCAGTGGGTTCAATTAAAAAACACTCTGGCACTAGTAGCGGAAAATAAGTGGTTGGTGCATGGTAACCATAGTCCAGCAGACGTTTAGCAAAATCCATGGCATTGGTACCATATTCCTTTGTTTCTTTGCGTAAAGTCAGAATAAATTCATGACTGGCTCGACGCTCTGGAAAAGCAATTTCAAAGCCCGCATCAGAGAG
>JAPVVU010000229.1 GCA_028571885.1 Gammaproteobacteria bacterium
GCGCTTATCTTTGATTTACCCTAATAGTTATATCTTAAGACAGGTACTGTTGAATACAGTACCTGTCTATTCAAAAATTATGTGAAACAAAATGAGGAATAAAAAATGAATAAGTTAAATGATTTAATGGCACGTATTTTATTGGCCGCAATATTTTTTATGTCAGGTCTGGGGAAAATCAGTGCCTATGCAGGCACCCAGGGTTACATGGAGTCGCAAGGTGTGCCCGGGATGTTACTACCACTGGTGATTGGCTTTGAAATCCTCGTTCCTGTCCTGCTCGTTATTGGCTGGCAAACCCGCTATGCTGCACTGGCTCTAGCAGGTTTCTCGATTGTCACGGGATTGATGTTTCATTTTGATTTTGGTGATCAAATGCAATCAATTATGTTTATGAAAAATCTTGCTATGGCGGGTGGCTTTATACTTCTGTTTATACACGGGGCGGGTGAACTTAGTCTGGATAGCAGACTAAATAGGTGAAGGAGTCCATATCATTGTTCCTAAACAGTAAACAATGAGCATTAGAACCTGGCGTTTATTATTGGGCGATTTGACGCAGTCCGAGCACAATAATAAATGCCAGGTTCTGATGCGGATCATTAAGTAATGAATGCTCACTATTTCCCCTCATGGGGCCTACTTTTGGTGGAATACTTATTTAGGAAAAACTGCACCATAGTCAATCATGAGTTAAAAAAGTTGTAACTATTCAGTCAGATAATACAAAAGTCCTAAGATTGTTTCCTTGTATTAAGCTGAATAGTTACAAAAAGTTTATTATTAAGAAACACATAGAGAAAGTGTAAAAATGACGATATCTATCAGCAGTATCATTGTTCTTTGTCTTGTTTAGAGAATAACGTCATATACGCTATAGTCATCACAAGAGGAATTTATAATGGGTATGTTGTTTAAAGGTGAGCTGGTTGATAACTGGCTGGAGCGAGAGAATGATGAAGGTGAATTTAAACGTATGGCATCCACCTTTCGACATTGGGTCACGGCAGATGGCCGAGCAGGACCTACCGGTGAAGGCGGTTTTAAAGCAGAAGCCGATCGATACCATTTATATGTTTCAGATGCCTGCCCCTGGGCTCATCGTACGGTGATTTTCAGGCAATTAAAAAAGCTTGAAAATATTATTGGTTTATCCATCGTTGAAGCCGATATGCTGGCACAAGGATGGACATTTGCAGAAGATGGAAAGTACATCGATCAGTTGCACGGCTTTAAATATATGCATGAGATTTATACCAGTGCTGACAAAGAGTTTACCGGCCAGATCACAGTGCCTGTCTTATGGGATAAAAAACTCAATATCATTGTGAACAATGAATCATCGGAAATTATTCGTATGCTTAATTCGGCGTTTAATGAATTTACGCAAGTCAAAACTGATTATTATCCGCAAGATTTTCGTGCAGAAATTGATGCCATCAATCAGCCGATTTATGACCATATCAATAATGGTGTTTATCGCTGTGGATTTGCCACAACACAGGACGCTTATGAAAATGCATTTGATCGTTTGTTTACCGAGCTGGAACGAGTAGAAGAAAAACTCTCAACACAACGATATCTGCTGGGTGAACAGTTGACAGAAGCTGATTGGCGCTTGTTTACAACTTTGATTCGTTTTGATGCAGTTTATGTTGGGCATTTTAAATGTAATTTGAGACGTATTGCTGATTATGCAAACTTATCAAATTACTTAAGAGAGCTGTATCAGATACCAGGTATTGCCGGGACGGTCGATATTGACTATATCAAACGGCATTATTATTACAGTCATACCAGTATCAACCCAACTCAGGTTATCCCCAAAGGCCCTGATTTACAATTTGATTTAGCACATGATCGAGGGATTAAATTTGGCGATAACTTTGATGATAACTTTGATGATAACTTTGACGATAACTAAGGGCTCTATTGGGAGAAAATAGCAAACAGGGCAACATCAGCTTTAATGGACAGCAAATAAATTTTCCATATCTTTTGCAGGCGATGGTCTACCAAAAAAGTATCCCTGACCATAATCACAGCCCAGTTTTTGCAGATAGGCAAGCTGTTCTTTTGTTTCGACGCCCTCGGCCACGACTTTCAGATGCAAACTATGAGCCATAGCGATTATGGCATTAATTAGTTCTCGATCTTCTGCACTAATAGAAATATCATTGATAAAACTTTTATCAATTTTAAGCACATCAAAAGGATAACGACGCAAATAGCTCAGTGATGAATAGCCAGTGCCGAAGTCATCCATAGCGATTTTAATATCAAGATTATTTAATGCACTCAAAGCATCATCAATATAGCTTTGACCACCCATTAATACCCCTTCGGTAATTTCAAGCTCCAGAAATTCTCCTGAGATATTATGCTGCTGCAGGGATTTTTTAATAAAACTCACAAGCTCAGGATCACTAAACTGACGGGGCGAAAGATTGATAGCAATGCAAAAGCTGGAGTCATAGTCTTTTTGCCAGTGGGCTGTTTTATTCAATGCTTCAGTAATGACAAACTTGCCAAGCGCAACAATAAATCCTGTATGTTCTGCAATAGGAATAAATTCAATGGGTGAAATATGACCCAGCACAGGATTATGCCAGCGCAGTAATGCTTCGGCTCCTGTAATGTCGCCATTAACAATATTAACCTTGGGTTGGTAAAAGACTTCAAATTCACCTCGCTTCAGTGAACCATGCATCTGCTCCTCCAATAGCAGCCGTCTGGAGACATCTTTATTCATGGTATGGGTATAATAACAATAGGCATTTCGTCCAAGTTCTTTAGCATGGTACATGGCAGTATCAGAATTTCTCAACAGGTCTGAAGTATTATCACCATCATTTGGGTAAATAGCGATACCGATACTGACGGTGAGAATTAACTCTCTATCATCGATGACAAACAAATTTCTCAACATATTAAGCAGATTTTCTGCGACGGGCTGAGCATCCGATGCTGCTTTGAGCCCGCTCAGCAGTATAATAAATTCATCGCCCCCAAGACGGCCCACAGTATCTTCACTTCTGATCCCGCTCTGCAGCCTGTTAGCTGCCTCAATTAACAACTTGTCTCCCGTTTCATGTCCCAGTGTGTCATTGATTTTTTTGAAATCATCCAGATCAAGAAATAATACTGCCACCATCTCATTGCTGCGCCGGGCCTTGTTAATGAATTGAGACAGTCGATCAAGTGACAGGAAACGATTGGGTAATTTGGTCAGATCATCGTAATGAGCCTGGTACAGTGTTTTTTCTTCGGCCAGTTTACGTTCACTGATATCACGTCCTTCTACCAGCAGTCTTACTACCTGGTTTTCCTCATTGAAAACAGGGTAAACACAAAAATCAACCCATGACAGTCCACTTTGGGTCCATATCTGTATATCTTTTCGCAGTACATTTTTACCCATAGCAGTTTGTGTAATACTCTCCTTGATCATGGACTGTAAGTTGGAATCATAGCTAAACGTACTTATATCCCAAAATTTATTACCAAGGATATCATCCGGTTCAAATCCTATTTCAACGAGTGGTGCTTTGTTGGTAAAAACAATAGTTCCATCGGTTTCCAGAATGGCTACCATGGTTAGCATATTATCGAGTAAGCCTTGTAACTGCTTATGTACATCTTTGGCTTTTTCCCGCAAGCGGTATTGTTCGGTTACATCATTAAAGACCAGCACCATACCCTGGATAATCCCATCAGCATCACAAATTGGGGCTGCAGAATCAGCGATCTGATATTCAGCGCCATGTCGTGCAATAAGAGTAGTATGGTTAGTGAGATAAACAATCTCACCCGTGGCCAGAACCCTTTCGATTGGGTTGGCTATCGGCTCACGGGTAGTTGCATCAATAATAGGGAAGATACTTTTAACTGACTGGCCTTTAGCTTCTTCCAACGACCAGCCAGTGAGTTTTTCAGCAATCTGGTTCATGCGTTTCACAATACCATCGCTATTGGTTGCAATAACCGCATCACCAATACTGTCAAGCGTAATGGCAAGATCCTGTTTGTTTTTCTGCAGTCTGGCAAGTGCCTGCAGACGTTTGGTGCGAGATGATTTTAATTTATTGGTCATCAGGTTAAAGGAATCTGCCAGCACTTTGATTTCATCATTCGAGGATATATTTATAATGGTATCAAGATCACCAGCACCGATTTTTTTCGTTGCGGTAATTAAATGATCTATAGGTCTGGAAATGGACTTAAAAATAATGAGATTCAGGGTAATTATAAGCAGGATAAGAAACAAAGCGATTGTAATCGTCATGGTAATTAAAAAACTGATTAAGTCTTTATAGTCGTTACCTGAACGAATAACTTCCGCTTTCTCCAGCGCGATTAAGTCATAAAGAGAATGTATTAATGTTTTTCTTGATTTATGCAGTTCTTTTTCGTGTAAATAAATAGCGCTGACAGGTGATTTTCTGTTAGAAATATCATTAAGATATAGTGTAGCAGACTCCAGATAGATAGAAATTAAAGCCTCTAATTCAGTAACTTCTGGTCCCACGCCAAGTTGCCTGACATTTTTTTGGATCATATTGCTTAAATTATTGATGGCATCAATGGCTTTATCTTTATCATTTTTATTTCCCCGTAGATAAAATTCCAGTGATTTCAGACTAATTTTTCTGGCTTCACTTTTTATTCTCTCCAATATAAGCGCCGGGAATACAGGCTCCGAGTTGACGTTGGATGCCAGTATAACTTTAATATGCTTAATTATTTTTTTTCTGTCTTCATGTAATTTAGTTTCATCCTCTATCAATTGACTCAATGAAGGACCTTTTGAGATTTGTAAATGATTTTCTGTGACCTTAATGAAAGAATGTGCCTGTAATATTAATTCATTGAGTTTATTCTGAGGTGTTCTATCGTCATCTTTTTCAGTATTGATATAATCTGATACATAGCCATTGAGTTCATCAATGGCTTTTAGTGCTTTTGCTTTATCTTTTGTATCGCCCCGGTTTGAGTACTCGATCACTTTTAGCGAAGCTTGTCGGGCACTGGCTTTGATCTCAATAAGCCTTGTTAGCGAAGGGATTTCTGAATCAAGTAGTTTATTGAACAGCTCAGCCAGTTTAATGCTATTTTGCACGATAATAATATAAGAAAGACTGGTGATAGCGATAATAGTAACTGCAGTAAAAAAGATTTTCTGACTAATACGCATTGATTTTTATTTCCATCTGACAAATAGCAGTCGCTATATTTCCAATAAGTGCAGCTGAACCCGGAACAGCCTGTTTTCACTTATGTTTTCAAAGTATATTCATGCTCATTTACTAAATAACTGTTCCTGAACAATGAGCATTAGAACCTGGCGTTTATTATTGGGCGATTTGACGCAGTCCGAGCACAATAATAAATGCCAGGTTCTGATGCGGATCACTCAATAATGAATGCTCACTATTTCCCCTCATGGGGCCTACTTTTGGTGGA
>JAPVVU010000230.1 GCA_028571885.1 Gammaproteobacteria bacterium
CTATGGTCACTTATTTTTCTGACTTTGAGAACTCACTTCGTTCAGACAATCAAAGTCAGAAAAATAAGCAACCACAGGCTTTTTGTAAATAATACGCTAAATAATTACAATGCTTTTACTTATTAACATACAAACATAACAACCTGTAGACTTAGTTAAATATTAGTTAAATAACTGCTGTGTTATTTCAATTTCTTCCATCACGATATCTTCGATTTCCACAACATCAGTTTCACCTGCCAATCCCAGTTTGCAGAAAGAGGGAATGTCATTCCAGTCTAATTGGGCATCGGGGTGATCAGTACCCTCCAGATTTTGTAATTTAGCAACAATAACAACATCTACGTAGTCAATTTTTTCGCTGTCATAACTATAATTACTGTGATTGTTGGCAACCTTTATCAGTTCATCAGGAAAATGCCAGCTTTTCATAATGGACGTGCCTACCGGTCCTGATAATCGTTCAAGCAGGGATACAAAAACTTCTTCATCCTGTACCAGTGCCGGGATTTCTTCAGCCCGGGTTAAAATGGGTAATGCGCCGATGTTATGGACTAATCCCGCCAGCAAAGCCTGATCGGGTTTAAGCTTGGTGAAGTGATTTGCCATAGCACAAGCGATTGAGGCAACCTGAGTACTTTGCGCCCAGATTTTATCCATGTACTTTTTAGTGATGGGATTGGTGGCCTTAAAAATTTGTTCCATCGCCATGGTGGTCACCATTGACTTAACCAGTGAATGCCCCATTCTTGTGATGGCCTGCTCTACAGTATCTGTTTTTTGCGAGCCTCTCAATAGAGGGCTGTTAGCCACCTGGATCATGCGCGCAGATATGACAGGGTCCAGAAGAATGACCTCAGCAATTTGCCTGGCACTGGCATCTTCATCAGCAACTGCATCACGCACTTTCAACGCAACTTCCGGTAAAATAGGCAAAACTAATTTTTGTTTTTCTAAATCATCCAGCAGAGCGATATAAAACTTGTCTTCAAGAACTTTATTACTCAAAGGAAACCCTTTATCTGTCTAAGTGTATTATTAATGTCTCTATTTATAGCATATGACAAGTTAAATTCAATGAAACAGGGTGAGTTCCTGTGATCATTTTTAGAATTTATCTATCCTGTCTCAAGAGAATAGGGTAGTTCCTGAATAATAAGTGGTGATTTCATTGTTTCATCGAGAAAAATATCTTTGTTTTCAACCGCTTCTTTAGTAATGACAGCCAGCAGTTCAATACCACCCTTAAGAGATTTTTGAGCATCAACAATGTGACCAGCTCCCTGGCCGCTTGTAGATGATGCGGAATACAGTAAATCACCGGGTAATGGCAGTGGATCTGTCTCTGTCTCGCAATGAGCACGATACATATGACGTTTTAATTTACCCAGATATTGCATTCTGGCTACAACTTCCTGCCCGGTGTAACAGCCTTTTTTGAAATTAATACCATTGAGTACCTGCAAATTAAGCATTTGCGGGATAAAAGCTTCTTTTGATGTGGCGAATACATTGGGTATTCCAGCTTGAATGTCCAGCAATCTCCAGTGGCTGGTGTTGAGAAGCACAGCTTTGGTATACAATGTTTCCCATAAAGCCTGAATTTTTTCGATTGAACCAACACACTCGAATCTCGGTGTGTCGCCTGGGAGACGAATTAACTGGATACCATTGTTTTCTGTCGCTATATTGGTTTCAACAGGTATGGTAAAACCACTTTCTTTGAGATGATTGACTGATTTTTTACCATAGATACCAATTTTAACAATAGTGTCGTTTACATCAAGAAGTTCAACCTTACTCATCATAACAAACATTTTTAAACGTTTCAGGGTCTCTTCAAGTAAAGGTATTGGTAATTGAAGGTAAAGTTTATCATTTTGTGAAAATACAAAGAATAACGTCCGTAAACGGCCCTTGGGTGTACAAAGACCACTCAGATGCGAAAGAGATGAGCTAATGGCATTAATATCATTGGTTAATTGCCCCTGTAAAAATGTATTTTTATCATCACCACTCACTTCAATAAGCCCGAGATAGGATAAATCAGTTAGAAAAAAATCACCTTGTAAGGATTTTACTGCTGAATCATCCTTTAAGCTAAAGGTGACTTCTTGATCGGCGTTGAATGTGGCACCATAAGTGCTTAGGAAATTGAACCAATTGTTTGACATAAGCTTGATCTACTCTAATTATGATATATATGCTATAACTATATAATGTCGCTTAGGCTAAGAATCAAGATGGATTTCATCTCAATTCGTTTTTTTACGTAGTATAGGATCCTGTTCAATACAAACTATGCTATAAAATCATTAATCTATTGGTGAAAGGAGCGGCAAGGATAATAATGGAACATGCCAGCCAGCAAAACTCAAGTTATCAAAAGAAAGCCCGTCCCAAAAATCTTAATTTGCTCTCTGTTAAATTTCCTATGTCGGCAATTATGTCTGTTGGTCATAGAGCTGCAGGTATACTCCTTTTCCTCTCGCTTCCATATTTCCTCTACCTTTTGCAAATATCATTAACCAATGAGGCAGGTTTTGCTCTTGTCAAAGCTGAAATTCAGGAGCCTGTTGTTAAATTATTTGGGCTCATTATGATATGGTCCCTGGCTCACCATTTTTTTGCTGGAATACGATTTTTTTTATTAGACCTGGATATAGGTATTGACAAGAAATGGGCACAGAAGACAGCGGTACTGGTGATGGCTGCAGGTTTTTTAGTCTTTGCAGTCTTTTCTTTTATTTTACTTTAACGCTTCATTTTATTGATGAAAACACAGTTATAACGCTTTAAATAGACAAGAATGAGCACAAAAATATGACTTATCAAGCCAAAGGACTTCAGGCATGGTTGTTTCAGCGCCTGACAGGTGCTTTTATGGCACTTTATATTTTGTATTTTTTATGGGTGATATTTACTACGGAACAGATGACGTATTCATTATGGCTTGAATGGTTTTCTCATCCACTGATGAATACTTTAACAGGGTTATTTTTTATCCATCTTGCCGTGCATTCCTGGGTAGGTATGCGCGATATCGTACTGGATTATATACCCCGTGATTCTTTACGTCTTTTTACACTGGCCTGTATTAGTTTTTTTCTGATCATGATAAGTCTCTGGATGTTACGAATATTATTTTCTTTAACCTTGTAGATTTTACGAACATAATTATTTTTACTTCATTTGTCTTTAATATTAGTAATTTATATCTATTTTATTCTAACAAGCAGTTGCGTTTTTAGTATGGTGAGGGCTCATAAAGTAACTTTAAATGAATATTATAAAAAGAAAGTTTGATACCCTGGTCATTGGTGCAGGCGGTGCAGGCTTAAGGGCTGCGCTGCAGTTATCACAAGCTGATGCCAAAGTTGCCGTTGTTTCTAAGGTATTTCCAACCCGCTCCCATACTGTAGCTGCACAGGGCGGGATGAATGCTGCATTAGGTAATGTGACCCCGGATAATTGGCATTGGCACATGTATGACACTGTCAAGGGGAGTGATTATTTAGGTGATCAGGATGCTATTGAATATATGTGTCGTGCAGCCCCTAAAACAGTGATTGAATTAGAACATTTTGGTGTACCATTTTCACGTTTGAATAATGGCAGTATCTATCAGCGTCCCTTTGGGGGGCAAAGTCAGGACTTTGGCGGTGATCAGGCCGCTAGAACCTGCGCTGCTGCCGATCGCACTGGTCATGCCATGCTGCATTCTCTTTATCAACAAAATATTCGAGCCAAAACTCATTTTTTTGATGAGTTTTTTGCCGTTGATCTATTGAAAAATGAAAAAGGTGATGTACTGGGGGCTATTGCTTATGATATTGAAACCAGTGAAAAAATTATTATTGAGGCAAAAACAACTTTAATTGCGACAGGAGGAGCAGGCCAGCTATTTCGCACCAATACCAATGCCAGTATTAATACCGGTGATGGCATGGCAATGGCACTTAGAGCTGGAATTCCTTTACAGGATATGGAATTCTTTCAATTTCATCCAACGGGTATTGCTGGTAAAGGGATGTTGATTACTGAGGGTGTTCGTGGAGAAGGTGGCTATCTGGTTAACTGTGAGGGCGAGCGTTTTATGGAACGTTATGCTCCGCACGCTAAAGATCTCGCTTCCAGGGATGTTGTCAGCCGTGCAATTGCAATTGAAATTAGAGACGGACGCGGCTGTGGTCCAAATAAAGACTATGTCATGCTGAAACTGGATCACCTGGGTAGTGAGGTGATAATGAAACGTTTACCTGGAATTCGTGATACCAGTATGACTTTTTTAGGTATTGATCCCATCGAAGAGCCCATCCCCGTCTTTCCAACAGCACATTACACCATGGGAGGAATTCCTACCAACCGTTTTGGAGAAGTTGTTGTACCTATTGGTACAGGTGTAGAAGAAGCTATTCCCGGACTCTATTCCGCAGGTGAATGTGCTTGTGCTTCTGTTCATGGCGCCAATCGACTGGGTGGTAATTCCTTATTAGATATTGTCGTATTTGGTCGTGCTGCGGGTAATCATATTATTGAATTTCTTAAGTCGCATCCTAATCATCAGGTTTTACCCGAAGAAAGTATTAATAGTGCACTGGCAAGACTTAATCGCTGGGAAAATTCACCAGAGCAAGTGAACAGCCCTGAGCAAGTGAACAGTCCTGAATATGTTGACAGCCCTGAGCAAACAAACAGCCCTGAGACATCAAAGAATGATTCTGGAGAAACTTTTACTGTTCCTCAATTAAAAGCAGAATTGCAGCTGGTGATGGAAACAAAATGTGGTGTATTTCGAACAGAAGATGTCCTTGCTGAGGGTGTTATTGCAGTGCAGTTGATCAAAGAAAAATTAAATAGTACTTATATCACTGATCATTCTTCGGTGTTTAATACGGCTCGAGTGGAAGCACTTGAACTGGAAAATCTGATTGAAATTGGTTTAGCGACAGTCATTAGTGCTCTGGCCCGCAAAGAAAGTCGCGGTGCCCATTCCCGCGTGGATTATGAAAAAAGAGACGATGAGAGCTGGATGAAACACAGTCTTTATTTTATGGAAGGTAATAGGTTGTCTTACAAACCTGTACGTACTAAAGCGCTTACTGTTGATACATTTCCTCCGAAGGAACGTATTTATTAAAACTTGGGCAGCTAAATAGCTGTTCAAAAGGAAATTGCTACAAAAGTGAGTAACTATTTATTTATCTCTAAGGCACTTAAATAGGCTATTATTAATGCATTTTACCATTTATCGATTTAATCCTGAAACAGATGCGACGCCCTATATGCAAGACTATGAGTTAATAAATGTTGAGTCTGGAACCATGTTGCGTGATGCCTTATTAAGGATAAAAAATGAACAGGATGAAAGTTTATCATTCCGTCATTCATGCGGTGAAGGTGTCTGCGGATCTGACGGCATGAATATCAATGGCAGCAATGGTTTGGCTTGTGTTA
>JAPVVU010000231.1 GCA_028571885.1 Gammaproteobacteria bacterium
ATGGGGCCTACTTTTGGTGGAACACTTATTTAGCTGAAAAGTACAGAGTGTTTCTGGCATTTTACTTTATTTCAGGCACAGCAGCGACCTTACCGTTACCTCTGTAAGTCAGGCTATGGCAGATTAATATTTTTTACTACAGACAAAGTGAATGATTTATAATACGCAAAATAATTGAGCTTTAGTTTGGAGTGGATAACGTGTTTTATACTGATCAGTTTGATGTCATCGTCATTGGTGGAGGCCATGCAGGCACAGAAGCTGCTATGGCCGCCAGCCGTATGGGGTCCAGTACCCTGCTGATCTCGCACAATATTGAAACCTTAGGGCAAATGTCCTGTAATCCCGCTATTGGCGGTATTGGTAAAGGGCATCTGGTCAAAGAAATTGATGCCCTGGGCGGCTTGATGGCTAAGGCCATTGATCTGGGCGGTATCCAGTTTCGTCGCCTCAATGCATCCAAGGGGCCGGCCGTCAGAGCAACTCGTGCCCAGGCAGACCGTGTCTTATATAAAGCGGCTGTACGTTATGCTTTGGAAAACCAGGACAACTTGCAGCTTTTTCAACAGGCAGTCACTGATCTGATTGTTGAAAATGAGCAGGTGGTTGGTGTTGAAACCGAAATGGGGCTTAAGTTTAAGGCAAAAACAGTGGTCTTATCCACGGGTACTTTTTTAGGCGGTTTAATCCATATCGGTCTGGAAAACTACCAGGGCGGCCGGGCAGGTGATCCGCCAGCGAATAAACTCTCTCAGCGTTTACGGGAATTACCGTTTAATGTTGACCGTCTGAAAACCGGTACACCCCCCAGACTGGATGGTCGAACGATTGATTTTTCTGTATTGCAGGAACAGCCAGGTGATACACCGATCCCCACTTTTTCATTTTTAGGCAAGGCCAGTGATCACCCGGAACAGATCAGCTGCTATATCACTCATACCAATGCCAGGACCCATGATATTATTCGCTCCGGATTTGAGCGTTCTCCCATGTTTACAGGCGTTATTGAAGGCATAGGCCCAAGATATTGTCCATCAATTGAAGATAAAATTAATCGCTTTGCCGATAAAGATTCTCATCAGATTTTTGTCGAGCCGGAAGGTTTGCGAACCCATGAAGTTTATCCCAATGGTATTTCAACCAGTTTGCCTTTTGATATTCAGCTGGCGTTTATTCGTTCGATGAAAGGTTTTGAAAATGCCACCATTGTTCGCCCGGGTTACGCCATTGAATATGATTTTTTTGATCCCAGAGATTTAAAAGCGTCACTGGAAACCAAATTTATAAAAGGCCTGTTTTTTGCGGGACAAATTAACGGCACAACCGGTTATGAAGAAGCCGCGGCACAGGGCTTGATTGCAGGGATTAATGCCTCATTGCAGGTGCAGGGCAAAGCTGCCTGGTCACCTGGACGTGACGAAGCCTATATCGGCGTGATGATTGATGATCTGATCACCCGGGGGACTTCAGAACCCTATCGTATGTTTACCTCAAGGGCTGAATACCGGCTGATTTTAAGAGAAGATAATGCCGATTTGCGTCTCACAGAAAAAGGCCGTGAGCTGGGACTGGTGGATGATGAACGCTGGCAGGCTTTTAGTGAAAAAAAGGCACAGGTCGAAACGGAAATTGAGCGTTTAAAGAGTACCCGAATTGGACCCAATGCACTGACAGAAGAAGAGGCCATGCAGGTACTCAAAGCACCCCTGAATAAGGATACCAGTCTATATGACATGCTCAGAAGGCCTGAAGTAACCTATGATTCACTCACCAGCTTAGCTATTGCCGGGGATAAAATAGCCGATCCTATTGCCGCTGAACAGGTAGAAATTCAGACCAAATATTCAGGCTATATTAAGCGTCAGCTGGAAGAGATTGAAAAACATAAGCGTTATGAAAACAAGGTCATTCCTGCCGATTTTGATTATTTGAAAATTAATTCTCTGTCTTCTGAAGTGCGCGAGAAATTGCAAAAAGCCAGACCGGAAACCATTGGTCAGGCCGGTCGTGTTCCGGGTGTTACTCCCGCAGCTATTTCTTTATTACTGGTTTTTATAAAAAAGGCGGGCAATTAAGCAATGTCATCACTCAGCACTTCATTAGGAGAGGCATTAGCCAATGGTCTGAAACAACAAGCCCAGGATATTGGTCAGGCAGAGCAAAAAAAACTCATCCAGTTTGTGGAACTGCTGAATAAATGGAACAAGGTCTATAACCTGACGTCCATTCGTAAGCCAGAGGAAATGATTTCCCTGCATTTATTGGATAGTCTGGTGATGCTGCCTTTTTTTTCAGTGGCTGTTGCTGGTGAAAATGAGATCAAACGCGTTCTCGATGTGGGAACCGGGGGCGGTATTCCAGGAATACCACTGGCCATTTGCCGGCCTGATATTGATTTTGTGCTGCTAGATGCCCGAGGGAAAAAAATTCGTTTTATTCAGACGGTGATTGCACAATTGGGTTTGAAAAATGTGACTGCTGTGCATTCCCGGGTAGAAGAATTTCATGTAGAAGAAGCTGAAAAGTTTGATCGTATCATTTCCAGAGCTTTTGCTTCACTAGAAGATATGCTGATGTTTTGTCAGCACCTTTGTTATAAACAGGAAGGCTATAAACAGGAAGGTTATAAACAGGAAAGCTATAAACAAGAAGGTATTCCACAAGACGGTCACAAACAGGGCAAGTTTTTAGCCATGAAAGGACAAATACCCGAAGAAGAGATTGCACAACTGCCAGAAGGCTTTAGAATAGAAGCAATAAATGAACTCAAAGTATCAGGATTAAATGCTCAGCGTCATTTAATTCAGATTGTTTTTCTATAAGTATACTGGGCGCATAAAAAGCAGGCAAATATATCATGGCAAAAATCATCGCCATATCCAATCAAAAAGGCGGCGTGGGTAAAACCACCACCAGCATCAATCTGGCGGCTTCACTGGCTGCCACAAAGCGCAGAATTTTGTTAGTGGATATGGACCCTCAGGGTAATGCCACCACGGGAAGTGGTATCGATAAAAATGATGTTGAATTCAGTGGTTATGATCTGCTGATATCAAGAAGTGCAATAAAAGACGTCAAGATTCATGTAGAAGATGCTGGTTATGATCTGATTCCAGGTAATGGTGATCTGACGGCAGCAGAAGTTGAGTTGATGACCAAATTTGATCGTGAACGTCAGCTAAATTATCGTTTTAAAGAAGTGGCTGATGATTATGACTACGTTCTTATTGATTGCCCGCCATCACTGAACATGCTGACAGTTAATGCCATGGTGGCGGCACATAGTATTCTTATCCCCATGCAATGTGAATATTATGCTTTGGAAGGCCTCACCGCATTAAGTGATACCATTGCCAGTATTAAGGAATCACTCAACCCTCAACTTGAAATCGAGGGTATTTTAAGAACCATGTTTGATCCGCGTAATCGCCTGGCGATTGAAGTCTCGCGCCAGCTTTTAGAGCATTTTGGTGATAAAGTTTATCGCACCATTATCCCCAGAAATGTCCGCCTTGCAGAAGCACCGAGCCATGGTATGCCGGTAATAAGTTATGATCGTTCATCTAAAGGTGCTCGTGCCTATCTGGCATTGGCGGGTGAGATGCTGCGCCGGGATGAAACAGAAACGCAACAAGTTGAAACAGCCTGACTGACTCATAGTGATTGAGGTAGTGGGCGTAAAAAAATTAAGGAATTGTGCAAGTGGCAGTAAAAAAACGTGGTTTAGGCCGTGGCTTGGATGCATTGCTGGGCAGTAGTGCAAAAAAAGTAAGACAAGACACTCGTTCGGTCTCAGATTCAAGCTCAAGTGATGAGATGTCCGAAGCGTTTGAAAGAAAAAGACTGGATGGTGAATTGCACAATGTACCTGTTGAGTTCATTCAGCCAGGCGTTTACCAGCCGCGCATTGATATGCATCCTGAAGCACTTGAAGAACTTTCCAACTCCATAAAAGCACAGGGTGTTGTACAGCCTATTGTCATTCGTCCAATTGGTGAATCAACTGCCAGCGGCGATCAAAAATATGAAATTATTGCCGGTGAACGTCGCTGGCGTGCCTGTCAAATGGCGGGTATGGCTGACATTCCAGCTGTGATCCGTGATGTTTCAGATCAGGCTGCTATTGCTATGGCGCTGATAGAAAATATTCAGCGTGAAGAACTGAACCCAATTGAAGAAGCCGGTGCGCTGCGACGCTTGATAGACGAATTTAATCTGACTCATCAGCAGGCGGCAGATGCAGTGGGTCGTTCTCGAGCTTCTGTTTCAAATTTATTACGACTTCTGGAGCTGGAACCTGCAACGCGGCGTTTGCTGGAGAATGGTGATTTGGAAATGGGGCATGCCCGTGCTTTACTCGCCCTTAACGGCGAACAACAAAGCTATACTGCCCGTCATGTGGTCAGTAAGGGGATGTCTGTTCGTGAAACAGAGAACTTAGTCAAAAAAATACTCAATCCTAAAGAAAAAACTGAGAAGAAAACGGATCCTAATATTCTTAATCTGCAGCAAAACCTGACCGAAAAATTAGGTGCGCGAGTTGTTTTTCAGCATGGCAGCAAAGGGCGGGGTAAAATGGTTATTCATTATAATACTGTGGATGAATTAGAAGGTATTCTCGCGCATATAAAGTAGAATGTATTTTATTTTTTTAAATGGTCGCCTCAGTTAAGGCATATGATAAAAGATGACAAATATATTTCATCAGCTATACTAGATTAGATGTACTACTCAAAAGGAGATAAGTAGCTCGTAATAGAGCAATATAACTTAAACTGCTTATATCTATTATGGGATAAATATTAGAATATCGTTATTTTCATTGATCTAAAGCAGGTTTATTATTATAATTTGCTTCGAATTAATAAGTACTCCTATATTTGCAAAAAAAACAGCTTAAAGCTCTAAGCGTGAGATATGGGTTGAAGCTTTGAGTCTGGCTCTAAGTGAGACTCTGTGTTTAAAAGACTGAATACAGGAATCAGGTGAATGAGCTTTGCATCAGTGGTTATGCGTAGAGTGGTATACCGACTGATCATTGTACAGATAATTCTGACATTAATTGTTGCGCTTGGTTATCTTGCCTTGCAAAATATAAGTGGATTTTTTGCCGCCTTTTTCGGCGGCAGTATTACGTTGTCAGGCACATTACTTATGGCCTGGCGCATTAATCGCGCTGGTGACGCTGCTCTTCCTGGTAAACCTTTTTCTGGAAAAGAAGGAGGAAAGCAGCTGGGTTATATTGAGATTTATATCGGTGCGATACAAAAATTTATTTTGACGCTGGTTCTGATGGCATTCGGAATGGGTTATTTAAAGTTAGACCCATTGGCAATCCTTATTGGTTTTGCCATGACCCAATTGAGTTTTATTGCCAATAAAGTTGATACCAGCCCTGCTCCTAATTAAACGCAGCTAGATGGCTCCTAATTAAAAGCGGCTGATG
>JAPVVU010000232.1 GCA_028571885.1 Gammaproteobacteria bacterium
CGTTTAGCAAAATCCATGGCATTGGTACCATATTCCTTTGTTTCTTTGCGTAAAGTCAGAATAAATTCATGACTGGCTCGACGCTCTGGAAAAGCAATTTCAAAGCCCGCATCAGAGAGGCGTTTTAATAAATAATTGGCATTTAAAGTGGCATAGTCAGCAACCCGTGCCATACCATCCCGGCCTAACAATAGCGCATAAATATAGGCTCTAAGCAGAACACCAATGTTACCCATCCAGGCCGATAGATGGCCAATACTCAGGGGTAATTCTTTCTCTGTAATCCAGTGATAGCCCTGTTGTTCATTATGGCCAACCATAGGTACGGGTAAGAAAGGCTGTAAGCGTTCACTCACTCCAACGGGACCGGCACCCGGTCCGCCGCCGCCATGAGGGGTTGAAAATGTTTTGTGTAAATTCATATGAATCACATCAAAGCCCATATCGCCGGGTTTAACTTTGCCTAAAATCGCATTCAGATTAGCACCATCATAATACAACAGACCACCGGCTTTATGTATCATATCGGCAATGACTTTAATTTTTCGTTCAAAGACACCCAGTGTTGAAGGGTTGGTTAACATAATGCCTGCGGTTTGAGGACCTATAATTTTTTCCAGTGCTTCAAGATCAATATCACCCTGATCATTGGTTGGTATTTCTTTTACTTTGTAACCACACATAACTGCAGTGGCAGGATTGGTTCCATGTGCGGCATCAGGTACAATAATTTCACTGCGTAATGTGTCATTATTATGGTCATGATAGGCACGAATCATCGCCACTCCGGCTAACTCACCCTGAGCACCCGCCATTGGAGTAAGAGAGACTTGCTTCATGCCTGTTGCTTCCATCAACATATTCTGCAAATCAAATAAACAACCCATGATGCCCTGACTCATTGATGCATGAGCCATTGGATGACGACCAATGATGCCGGGTAATTGTGCCAGGGTATTACATGCACGGGGATTGTACTTCATGGTACATGAGCCCAGGGGATAAAAATGGGTATCAATTGAAAAATTCTTCTGTGACAGACGAGTGTAATGACGAACAACCTGTAATTCACCCACCTGAGGCAATTCCAGGTCTTGTTTTCTCAGCAAGTGTTCCGGTAAACCGTTACAAACTTCATTGACATCAATACTGGGTGCAAGAGAAGAACTTCGACGATTTTTATCAGAGCGTTCAAAGATTAAAGCTTCACCCTGCTGTTCAACAATTCGCTTAGTCATTATTGCTCTCCTCCATCTTCTCTGAGTTTCGAAAGGACGTCATTCAGAGTCGTTGCAAAGAAGTTCAATTCTTCTTCTGTTTTTGTTTCTGTCACACAGACCAGTAATAAATTTTCGGATGTATTCTGTTGTGACATATCGTTTAAGGAAAGTTTTATTCCACCCACAATATCTTCTTCAGCCAGACATTCCAGAACCTTGTCGACATTAACATCAAGAGACAGTACGAACTCATGAAAGACATTTTTTCCAAAAGGCAATTCAACACCTGACATGCCATCTAACATAGACATTAACTTTTGAGTATTAGCAACACAGGAGGCTGCAACTTTCTGCAAACCATCAGCCCCAAGAAAAGCAAGATATAATGTCACCGCAGTGGCCATCAAGCCTTGATTGGTACAAATATTGGAAGTGGCTTTAGAGCGACGAATGTGTTGTTCACGGGCCTGCAAGGTCAAACTGAATCCGGGCTTGCCATCCAGATCCACAGTACGTCCCACAATACGACCGGGCAATTGTCTGACCAGTTTTTGTTTGCATGCTATGAAACCAACATAGGGGCCACCTGATGCAAGCGGAACACCTAAAGGCTGACCTTCACCAACGGCAATATCGGCCCCCGCTTTGCCCCAGTTTCCAGGTGCTTCTAACAAAGCCAGTGCGGTAGGATTTACCTGTGCAATGACAAGTCCGCCATTTTCATGTGCCCAATCAGTTAATTGATGCACATCTTCCAGGTTGCCAAAATAATTTGGCTGCGGTATCACCAGGGCAGCAAAGGATTCAGACTGAGCAGTTAATTGACTCATATCGATTGTGCCTGAAGTGTTTTCAAAATCAATCAGCTCAAGCGTGATGCCCTGATTCTTTACAATCGTTTCAACCACCTTGCGGTACACTGGAGACACATTTACAGGCATCAGTATGCGTTTTGATTTTGCTTTACGATTAGCACGAACCGCCATTAAAACAGCTTCTGCCAAACCTGACGCACCATCATATAAAGACGCATTGGAGACATCCATGGCGGTTAAACTGGCGATCATGCTTTGAAATTCATAAACAACCTGCAATGTTCCCTGGCTTGCTTCCGCCTGATAGGGCGTATAAGCAGAATAGAATTCACCCCGAGTGGCGATTTCCCATAAAGCGGCAGGAATATGGTGCTCATAGGCTCCCCCGCCGGCAAAACACATGGGTGTGCCATCCAGCATTGCTTTTTCAGATAAAAGACGTTGTACAGCCATTTCAGATTGTCCCGCTGGGATAGCTGTTAAGCTTGTGCTGCGCAGTTCCTGCGGGATCTCATCAAACAGGTCATTAATGGAGTCAACACCAATAGTACCAAGCATTTGCTTCACTTCGTCTGGTGTATGGGGTATATAGGGCATCTTTTTATCTCAATCTTTTATCTTAAAAAAACGTTTACTATTAAGCTATTATCTTCGCTCAGTGCGACTCGGATTCAACCAGCTCGGCATAATCTTCAGGACTCATTAAGCCACCAAGATCATCTTCTTTTAGAGGTTTAATACGGAAAAGCCAGCCTTCATGATAAGCATTAACATTGATTTGCTCTGGTGCATCTTCAAGCTCTTCATTCACAGCAATGACTTCACCTTCAACGGGACAATAGATATCCGATGCCGCCTTCACTGACTCAACAACCGCGCAATCCTGCTCGGCTTCAAATTCGTCGCCGATATCAGGCAGTTCAACAAAAACCATATCACCTAATAAACCTTGAGCATGTTCAGTAATTCCAACAGTCAGGGAACCATCATCTTCTAAACGAACCCATTCATGGGACTTGGTATATTTTAATTCTTGTGGGATATCACTCATTTTCTTTTTCCTTATAATTTTTTTTACTATTGACGGATGAACACTAAATAGCTGTTCCAAAATGGTGTCCACTTTTTATTCAGCTATCGTACCAGAGCATGCAATGCATTACTTCGCTCAGATTAGTATCAAATCCCGAAATAATGCATCACATGCTCTGGTACTCAACGGACACAATTTAAGAGCAGTTACTTAGCTAACCAGAATTTTACCTTGACGAACAAATGGCAGCTTAATGATTTGTGCATCTAACTGTTTTTTTCTTATGGCAACCTGACAGATTTCACTGGCTTCTATCGGCACTCTGGCAAAACCAATGGATTTTTGCATTGTAGGTGAAAAGGTACCACTGGTTAATTCTCCCTGCAAAGAAGAACCTTCAACCAAAACTGCCTGATGAGCACGCAGAATACCTTTATCTTTTAAGATCAAACCAACAAATTTATATTTCAGCCCCTGTTCTTTTTGTTTCTCAAGTGATGAGCGGCCATTAAATTGACGTGCTTCATTGCTGAAATCCACAGTCCAGCTTAAGCCGCTCTCAAGAGGTGATTGTGTTTCATCCATATCATTGCCATATAGATTCATACCGGCTTCAAGTCTCAGGGTATCTCTGGCACCTAAACCGCAGGGTTTAATTCCAGCATCTGCTAATTGATTCCACATTTGTTCAGCTTGAGAATTAGCACAAACGATTTCATAGCCGTCTTCACCGGTATAGCCTGTTCGGGCAACAAAACGCTCATTATCTGCACCGGCATTAATGAGCAAGGCATTAAACGGCTTCAAATCGTCTGCCCCGGCAATTTCATCACCCAGAGCTTTGCCGGCCAATTCTCGGACATTAGGGCCTTGTACTGCAATCATTGCCAAATCATCACGTTCATTGAGATCCACTGCCATATTGCCAATTTGACTGCGCATCCAGGCCAGATCTTTTTCTCTGGTAGAAGAGTTAACAATGACTCTCACCCAGGCTGGTTCCATGGAATAAATAATCAAATCATCTATCACACCGCCTTCATTGTTCAGCATGCAGCTATAGAGTGCCTTACCCGGCTTATCGGCAATTTTTGCCACATCATTGGCCAGAAGTTTTGCCAGATAAGCAATCACTTCGCAGCCGCGTAAATCCACTATGGTCATATGGCAAACATCGAACATACCGGCATCTTGTCTGACCTGATGATGTTCATCAATTTGCGAGCCATAATGAATCGGCATATTCCAACCACCAAAATCAACCAGTTTAGCTCCCATTTCCTGATGGGCTTTAATGATCGGCGTTTCTTTAAGCGTTACATCTGTCATAAAATATCTTTCTCTTTTATTTAAGGTCTAAAATAGGACGATTCAGCTTGAGCTAATTTAAGTTGTGCGAATTTTAAGTTGAGCGAATTTAAGTTGAAAGCGTTTAATCTTCGGCATGATAGGACGAACGCACCATGGGGCCGGACTTCACCCAGCTGAAACCGAGTTCTTTGGCCATTGTTTCATAGTCTGAAAACTGTTCCAGAGACAGGTATTCTTTAACTGGCAGATGATATCGAGTCGGCCTTAAATACTGCCCCAGAGCTATTCGGCTCACCTGATTCGCACGCAAGTCCTGCATCACCTGATATACTTCATCTTCTGTTTCACCCAGGCCAAGAATAATAGATGACTTGGTTTCTACCTGAGCAACTTCACTGGCAAGGCGAAGCATGGCTAATGAGCGCTCGTATTTACTGCCCTTTCGGACTTCTTTATATAAAGAGGGCACCGTTTCAATGTTATGCCCCCAAATTAGCCGGATATCACTTGCGCTGGAATTTGTACCAGAGAAGGGTGCGCTATTCAGCGACCGAGTAACAATATCAACCGCTTTTTCCTGGCAGTTTCTGAAGTCAGGTGTTAAGAATTCAATGCCGATGGATGAATTCATTTTTCGTAACTCAAGGAAAGTCTCAGCAAAGATCGTTGCCCCGCCATCAGGCAGTTCATCACGATTCACTGAAGTCAGTACAACAAAATCTAAAGCCATTTCTGCAACGGCCTGAGCAATTCTGGCCGGCTCTGACTGGTCAACTTTATCAGGCTGGCCGGTTTTTACCGCACAAAAGCCACAGGCGCGGGTACAGGTATCACCCAACAACATAAATGTTGCCGTGCCGCGATTCCAGCACTCATTTCGATTAGGACAATGAGCTTCTTCACAGACCGTCACCAGCTTATTGTCATGCACACTGGCAGCGGTTGAAGCAAAATGTGTTTTATCGGTTAAAGCCTGACGAATATAAGTCGGCATACGACTGGAATTGGGTTTATCGGAATGATCAAAAACCGGAATAATACGTTGCGCAGGTGTTTTCTCAG
>JAPVVU010000233.1 GCA_028571885.1 Gammaproteobacteria bacterium
ATAATTGTTGCCCTTTATCTTCATCTCGACACACTTTATTCTACAGACTACCATAGCTAAATTTTACTACAAAAAGATTAAACAATCTAAGGGATAACATCTTATTTTTCTTTAATAAATATCCTGGTATTCATCAATTATTGACAGCTGAAAACTACCCTTTGTTCTTCTTTATCTTTTTGCATTTTCCTGTCTGATTTGTGTTTTTTTATCTGGATTTGGCAGGGATTGTTGATATTGATTGGTACACCCTTAATAGCTCCGTATGCAACAGAAATAATCTGGTTGGCCTGAGCTGCATTGGCAATAAATATTTATACACTTGCTGCATCATCTTTAGTAACGACATACACTGGTGTAATTAAAATATTTTTAAATGACATAATTTTGTAATCAAAAAAATCCATAATAATTAAAATTCATCAATAAAGGTAAAATTATGTCAGTCATAAATAATAATTTCCCGTCAGAACAAAAATCACTGGATAATGATACATTAAATAAAATTGATGCCTAACAGGATAGGAAATTCAATGATGTTTTTCAATCTATAAATCGGGAATTGTGGTATTTTGATGTTTTGAATCTGGAGATTTGTGGTAGAAAATACAGAAAAAGTGCTCAGTAAATCCGAAACACCCTGTTTTGGCTGAATTTACTCTGTTTTCAGACAAAAAAGGCGACCAAAGGTCGCCTTATCATCTTTTACAAATACCTGCGGGGTGAATCTCGCAAAGCGAGAGAGGGGCCGGCGAGGCCCTTTTCTTTTTGGTTGTACACACTATAATACATACTATGTGTTTTTGTTAAAGAAAGAAAAGTATTTTATCATATAGCTTCTAACTCACCCACCCACCTATATACATACTTTTTACTGTAAAAAATATAGTAGAATGAACTGATGTTAAACTTTACCACACTACCGCCATTATCACTCTATATTCACTACCCGTGTGTCCTTACTGCGACTTTAATTCTCACGCCTCGCCCTGCAGCACCAACAAACAGAATGACCAGCAGCGTGATGAACAATATGTCACAGCGCTGATCAACGATCTGGAGCAGGAATTACCCGATATCTGGGGCAGAACCATACAAAGCATATTTATTGGTGGCGGAACCCCCAGTTTAATCCAGCCTGAAGCAATACATCACTTATTAAGCCAGATTAATGCTCGCCTTAAAGTGTCTCCTATGGCAGAAATCACTATGGAAGCAAATCCAGGTACTGTGGATCAGCTGAAATTTACTGAGTTTCATGCTGCTGGAATCAATCGACTTTCAATGGGTATCCAGAGTTTTGATGATCCGCTATTTAAACGGCTTTTTATTGGCTAATGGCTCTATATTGGCTGAAGGCGGTTTTCACAGTAAATTATTTTACCAGCAGACCGGCCTTCCTATTATTCAAATTGAGTCAGGGCTAAAACAGGCTGTTGAACTGGGATTAATTGAGTGGCATCTGCACCATATTAAACCAACCGAAGGTTTTAACTTAACAGGACCATTACCTGCTGACACTCTATTCTCCAAAAGAAAATTAGAACAAGCAGATGCCGTCCTGGAAATGTATCATGATCAAGGCTTGCCAGTATAAAATATCAGGGTTTTGGAAGAGCAGTTAATGTGACTCTGGGACTACCAAATATTCGCACATCGGTTGATCATGGTACGGCACTGGATCTTGCCGGAACAGGGCAAGCCAGTACCGGCAGTTTACACTTCGCAATACAATGCCAGACAAATGGTCAAAGCCACAAAGACGGCTAGCCAATAATAATGGAATTATCAGCTTATTTTAATTTTATTGACCCCCTCTGGCACCAAACACATGGGGAGCATGACAACTGTAACAATCATCACCTGATTTCTTTCTGCCGCTGCCGGCATGTTCGTTGTTATGACATGTCTTGCAGCGATCCGTATCTACTTTGTAACCGGTGGCACCAATACCCGGGTAGTAGCCAGTCAGATTAGGTTTTTCATCTCCAACGGTTTCTGCCGTATGGGTACCATGACAGGCATTGCATTTTACCATGATATGAGTCATTTTAGATTCTGCATACTCATCCACCAATTGTGTGTTGGTTTCATGACAGCCACCACTTAAACAGGAATAGCTGAATTCCACGGCAAAGCTGGTGTCAAAAATCTGAGTAGTCTGTTCTTCAGTTAGAGGTGAAGGTTCAGCATTATTACCCCTTCCGGCAGCTGAAGAAAAATGACTAATGGTTAACAACAACAGAATCAAAAAAATCGTTGCAGGTTTAATGGTTTTATATAATTGTTTCATTTTCATTCCTCCCATTAAGCCTTAATCAGACTAACAGCACAGTGTTTATAAATAGGTTGTTTACAATCCGGATCGACCCAGTTCATGGTTAACCGATTGGTTGCAGTCAAACGCCCCTTATTTTGTATAACATCCTGCGGATCCAGATCAGCAAAATGCATAGGAACAAACACTTGACCTCTTTGTACTGTTCCAACCACCAGCGCCTTGATCACTATTTCACCACGACGTGTATTCAGACGCACCAGATCACCTGAAGAAACATCTAACTTCTTAGCATCATCAGGATGCAGTTCTACATAATTTTCCGGCACCATTTCATGCAGCTGAGGCACACGTTTTGTTTTGGTGCGGCTGTGGAAGTGCTCGATAACACGCCCTGTGATCAGCCAGAAAGGGTATTCACTATCAGGCACCTCGGGTGCTTCAATATAGTCTTTGGCCCACAAATAGGCACGGCTCAGATTTTCAGGATCAATCCAGGGTTTATCCTCAGTTCCCCCCTGTGTATCAGCCCAGTTAGTATTAAAGCGGCCATCGGAATACATACGTGTACCACCATAGACATTACCCGGTGTGGAGGGGCACTGAATGCCGTTATTGGCTTCAATTTTGTCATAGCTCATGCCGCTCATATCACAGATGGTGCCTGCAGAACATTGCTTCCATTCTTCAAAAGCTTCTTCGTATGTATCAAACCCAACTAATGAGTTACCATCTTTATCTGCAAAGCGTTTATCCATGGAAGCAATTTTATCTGCCACCATTTTTGTAATTTCTAGATCCGCATAAGCACCATAACCCTCAGTACGTAATTCATGACCTGCAGGTTGTACTGCCTGACGACCCAGATTAACTTTACGTTCAGAGCAGGTGTAGACACCGGTTTTCTCACCCCACATGGCGGCAGGCAGGAACATATCGGCAAAATGTGTGCATTCCATCGGTTCATAAATATCCTGCACGATGATATAAGGACGTTTAGGATTATTGAAGTCCATATACGAATACAATTTATTTAAGTCCGGAAGCGTCACTGCTGGATTAGTGCACTGAATCCAGAAAACACTCAGCTCACCATTACGCATCATTTCCACATGACTATTGATATCCTGATAGTCCCTATTGGATGTGATCGGTGTGGGCTTTCGTGGTGGAATTTTTCCTCTGTCTATATTCCAGAAGTCTTCCAGCTCACCGACATGATCCGGGTTGTAATAGTTACGATAACCGGCCAGGGCTGAAGAAGCTCCTGCTTCACGATTGCTCATGGCGGTGGCCTGACCAGTAATACTAAACGGTGAAGAACCGGGACGACCAATCTTGCCCATAATCAGGTGCATGGCGCAGATCATGCGCACCGTATCTGTTGCACCCATGGATTGATAAACCCCCTGAATAAACAGCGACAGCGATTCCTGGGATTCGCCAATCCATTTAGCGGCCTTCTCAATATCTGCTGCTGGACAGCCGGTAATTTCAGACACGTGCTCAGGTGTGTAATTGGCCACTGTCGCAGCCATTGCATCATAATTACGAGTATGATTGTCGATGTAGCTGGCATCAGTATCACCATTAACAATAATTTGCTGAATAATTCCGTTAATAAGGGCCAGATTGGTACCGGGTTTGAGTGCCAGATGTAAATCAGCACTACGGGCGGTAAGTGTTCGACGTGGGTCCACCACAATTAGTTTTGGCGCCCTTAAAGTTCTGCGTGCTTTAGCAATGCGTCGCCAAAGTTGAGGATGCATTTCTGCCGGATTCATTCCAAAGACAAAGAAACAATCCGTATTTTCCACATCGTCATAACAGCCGGGAGGTCCATCGGAGCCGAATGTTGTCAGGTAGCCAACAACAGCCGCCGCCATACATAAACGGGTATTGGAATCCATTGTGCCCGTGCCGATTGCGCCTTTACCCAGTTTGCCGAAGGCGTAATATTCTTCCAGTGTCCACTGTCCGGTATTGTAGGTCGCAATGGAGTCCGCACCTTTTGCCTCAACAAGCTCGCTGCCATAGACACCATCAATAATTTTTTGACTAAGAATCGTAGTCGCTTCATCCCAGGTGATTTTTTTCCAGTTGCCTTTTTTATCTCTTATCATTGGCCATTTGCCGCGATCAGGGGCATCAAGAATTTTATGCTCAAACAATCCTTTAACACACACTCTGCCATCATTGGTCGGGTGATTTTCATTACCACGTACCGACACGGCCTCTCCATATGAATTAACACCAATATTCAGTCCACATCCAAATGAACAGTAACCACAAACTGAATAAACCCAATTAATAACATTATCGAAGGTATCATCAGCCTGGGCCAGCTGTCCGGTTAGCAGATTAAGAACACCACCTCCCACAATAGCCTGAGACGAAAGAATAGACCCCCATTTTAGAAAAGTACGTCTGTCGTGATTACAGATATTAGCGTCATTTTTTAATGCGGTCAGTTCCTTTTTAGTGAAAATTTTTATAATACTTTTGTGATTAGTGGATGTCATATAATCGTTTCCTCTAGTGATATCCCTTAACCTGCTCCTGCATAATGATAGCCTTTATCAGCAACCTTATGGATAAAGAGAGTTGTAGGATATTTCATACAAATATTTAACAGTAATTTTAAGGAAAAGCGATTTTGTCACAATGAAAAATGTCACTTGGGATTGAGCAAGACAGGTAAATGAGAACTTTGTCACATTATTCAGGGTGGGAAAAAGATAGAAATATAACTTAAAATTATAAGTTGCACGTATTTCTGAACAGACAATAATGACTTAAATTAAGAGATTTAAAATGAGGTAAAAATAGCCCGGTATCAACTCTCACTAAGTATTTTCAATTCTTCTATATCGAGCACTAAGAAACCATTTTTAGTAATGGTAATAAGTTTATTTTCTTCCAGTTGTTTTAAACTTCTTATTAATGTTCTCTGTGTTACTCCTAACATTTCAGACAGTTCAATACGGGAAAGTGAATTGTGAAGCAGAGAACTCTCCAAATGTTGTTCAAGATGTGTTTCATATAGAAAAAAGATATAGGAAGCAACACGTGCTAAAGCATTTTTCTGCCCAAGGTTTGCAATGTGACGAATATAAGAATTTATATTACGAGACATAAAACGCATCATGGCGGTTGAAATGTC
>JAPVVU010000234.1 GCA_028571885.1 Gammaproteobacteria bacterium
CTTAAAGACAAGCGAGTTGAAATGCTGCGCCAGTTAGTGGCCAACTTACAGCAGGAAGTGGCGAATGAAGAACAGTTACAAAATCGTCATCAACTCTACAATAATTTACTTTTGCCTCAGGCCAGACAACAGACACAGGCATCATTATCAGCATATCAGTCTGATCGAGGTGATTTTGCCGATGTTATGCGCGCCTACATTGATGACTTAAATGTCAAGCTGGATGAACGACGTATAGCAGTTGATCATCTGCAAAGCAAAGCGAAAATTTTATACTTTACTTCCAGCTTTATTAAACCTGAGTAATAGTTGGACTTTGTAATAAGAATTAGAAAAATAAATTGCTGTACAACTTTGCGCTGTACAAAGACTATTGCAATATAAAGAATGAGGATTTTGATGTGAATAAGCTTTTATCCAGTTTTATCCTGATCAGTACTGGCCTGGTGGGTGGTTATTATGGGCAACCTTTTCTGCAAGAACAATTAATGTCTGCAGGATTGATCACCAGTGATGAGACAGCCAGTGATGGGGGTGGGGCGACTGCGGGTGAAAAAGAAGTACTCTATTGGGTGGCACCTATGGACGCCAATTATCGACGTGATAAGCCTGGACAATCGCCTATGGGAATGGATTTAGTGCCGTTTTATAAAGATGATGGGAGTGAAGATGGTGTCGTTAAAATATCACCCATTGTACAAAATAACCTGGGCGTGCGTGTCAGCAGCGTTAAAAAAGGTCAATTAGACCGAGAAATCAGTACGGTTGGTTATATTAATTTTGATGAAGAAAAACTTTATCACCTGCACACTCGTGTTGAAGGCTGGATTGAAAAACTGATTGTGAAAGCAACTGGCGATGTAGTCAAAAAAGGTCAAAAATTATTTGAATTATACAGCCCAACCTTAGTGAATGCCCAGGAAGAATATGTCACTGCACTAAGAAGCAATAACCGAATATTAATTAAAGCCTCAAAAGATCGACTGATCTCACTAGGAATTACTCCTGGTCAGATAAGTCAATTAGGCAAAACAAGAAAAATTCAACAGCGTATTTCATACTTTGCTGAACATGATGGTTTTATTCAAGATATGAAGATCCTTGACGGCATGTTTATTAAACCTTCTATGAATGTTCTTACTATCGGACAAATTGATACGGTTTGGGTCATTGCAGAAGTCTTTGAACGTCAAAGCGGCTGGGTGAAAGAAGGGCAAACGGTTGATATGAATGTTGAAGCCTATCCGGACAAAAGCTGGAAAGGCATTGTTGATTATATTTATCCGGTACTGGATAAAAAGACACGGACATTACGGGTGAGAGTTCGTTTTAACAATCCTGAACAATTATTAAAACCTAACATGTTTTCACGATTAACGATCCATAGTAGCTTCAAAAAAGATTCATTGTTTGTAAAACGTGAAGCAATTATTCGCAATGGTGAGATGGAACGGGTGGTCAAAGCTCTGGGTGATGGGAAGTTTCAATCAGTCGCGGTTAAAACAGGTTCTGAAAGTGGTAATTACATTGAGATTATAAAAGGTTTAGCAGAAAATGACCAGATTGTCACTTCAGCACAATTTCTCATTGATTCAGAGTCCAGTCTTACGGCGTCTTTTGAGCGTATGGAAGAGCCTGAAGAGATGTCAATGAATGACTCAAATCCAGAAGGGAGTAATCAGGTTTGGATTGAAGGACAAGTTGTTGATGTGATGCCGGGACATAATATGCTGACGATACAGCACAAGGCAGTTCCTTCCTGGGGATGGCCCGATATGCTAATGGATTTTCCTGTAATAGAGACTCTTCCAATCAATGATTTAAAAGCAAAACAAAGCATTCGTTTCTTAGTTGAGAAACATGAAGATGGTTCAATTGAACTCATCGAAATAGAGGGAATATCGGCCAGTGTTAAACAACAAACTTCAAGCAATCAGGCATGGATAAAAGGAAAAATTGTTAAAATCTTCTCTTCAGAAAAAAGTGCCAAACAAAAACTGACACTACAGCACGAGCCCGTTAAAGTCTGGGGCTGGCCGGAAATGCAAATGGATTTTCCAGTGATTCAAACGATGGATTTGAGTTCACTAAAAGCAGATACTGAGTTTAATTTTCTGGTTGAAAAGCACAAAGACGGTTCCATAGAAATCATTGAAATGAATCGAGAGGGTCTGTAATAATGATTGCCTCAATTATTCACTGGTCTATTAAAAACCGTTTTTTTGTTATTTTATCCACTCTTGTCCTGTTTGGCTTTGGTGTTTATTCCGTCAAACAAACGCCGATTGATGCCATTCCGGACTTATCAGATGTTCAGGTTATCGTAAAAACAACATTTCCCGGACAGGCGCCACAAGTGGTTGAAGATCAGGTGACTTATCCATTAACCACGGCAATGCTCTCTGTCCCTAAAGCGGTAACCGTTCGTGGCTATTCATTCTTTGGTGACTCCTATGTCTATATCATTTTTGAGGAAGGCACTGATCTCTATTGGGCTCGTTCAAGAGTACTTGAATATCTGAGTCAGGTTGCCTCCTCATTGCCTGCCACTGCTCAATCTCAACTGGGTCCGGATGCGACCGGCGTGGGCTGGGTTTATGGCTATGCTTTGGTGGACAAAACAGGCAAAACAGATATTAGTCAACTACGCAGTTTGCAAGACTGGTTTTTAAGGTATGAATTACAAACAGTTCCCGGTGTCTCAGAAATTGCCACCATTGGCGGTATGGTAAAACAATATCAGATCATTGTTGATCCTGAAAAATTACGGGCTTATAACATCCCCCTGGATCTCATTAAAAAAGCCGTTAATCGAGGCAATCAGGAAGCAGGGGCCTCAGTGGTTGAGATGGGGGAGGCTGAATATATGGTGACGGCGACAGGTTACCTGTCAAAAGTGGATGATATTAAAAAAATTCCACTGGGACTGAATGTTAATGGCACGCCTGTGCAATTAAAAGATGTGGCTGATGTGATCACGGGTCCGCAAATGAGACGGGGAATTGCAGAACTTAATGGAGAAGGCGAAGTTGTTGGTGCTTATGTCGTTATGCGTTTCGGTGAAAATGCCGAGAAAACAATTGAGCTGGTTAAAGCAAAACTCAATGAACTCAAAAAAGGTTTACCCGAGGGTGTTGAAATCATCACCACCTACGATCGCTCAACCTTAATTAACCATGCAGTTGATAATTTATACGAGAAGCTACTGGAAGAATTTATTGTTGTTGTTTTAATCTGTGCTATTTTCCTATTTCACTTTCGTTCATCTCTGGTGATTATTATCAGTTTGCCTATTGGTATCCTGGGTGCATTTATCATCATGCATGCTCAGGGGTTGAATGCCAATATCATGTCTCTTGGCGGTATTGCCATTGCCATTGGTGCCATGGTTGATGGTGCCATTGTGATGGTAGAGAATGTCCATAAGCATATTGAGAAAACGCCTTTAACTGATGAAAACCGCTGGCAGATCATTGCTGAAGCATCCGTTGAAGTCGGCCCCCCGTTATTTTTCTCATTACTGATCATTACCATGAGTTTTTTACCCGTGTTTAGTCTTGAAGCGCAAGAGGGAAAAATGTTTGCCCCTCTAGCCTTTACTAAAACCTATGCCATGGCAATGGCCGCTGGTTTATCCATTACGCTAGTGCCAGTACTGATGGGCTATTTTATTCGAGGAAAAATTCTGCCTGAACATAAAAATCCTGTCAATCGTGTGGTGACCTGGATTTATAATCCCCTCATTAAAATGGTTCTGGATGCCCCTAAAACAATGATTTTTTTAGCCGGTATTGCACTGTTTATTGGTTTATGGCCTGCGACACAAATCGGCAGTGAATTTATGCCGCCATTGGATGAAGGTGATCTCATGTATATGCCCACGACCTACCCGGGCATATCCATTGGTAAGGCCCGAGAATTGCTGCAGCAGACGGATAAGCTGATCAAAACCTTACCTGAAGTTAAAACGGTCTTTGGAAAAATTGGTCGGGCTGAAACCGCAACTGATCCCGCACCATTAACAATGATTGAAACACTTATTCAGTTGAAACCCAAAAGTGAATGGCGTGAAGGTGTCACAACCGAAAGTTTACGCAAAGAACTGGATCAACTGGTGAAGTTTCCGGGTCTGACAAATGCCTGGGTAATGCCCATTAAAACCCGTATTGATATGTTGGCAACGGGTATTAAAACACCGGTAGGCATTAAAGTCTCAGGTCCCGATTTAAAAGAAATTGAAAAAGTGGGTAAGCAACTGGAATTGGTGCTTAAAGATATACCGGGCACGGCATCTGTTTATTCAGAACGTGTCGCTGGAGGACGTTATATTAAAGCTCATATTGATCGGGATAAAGCGGCTCGTTACGGCTTAAATATTGCTGATGTACAACAGGTCATCATGACAGCTATTGGCGGCATGCGTGTTTCACAATCAGTTGAAGGCCTTGAACGTTATCCCATTAATGTGCGTTATCCACAAACTTATCGTGATTCCGTTGAAAAAATAAAACTATTACCGTTAGTAACAAAAAGCAATCATCGCATTGCCTTAGCAGATGTGGCTGACATTCGAGTTGAAGATGGTCCTCCGGCCATTAAAAGTGAAAATGCACGTCTCAATGGCTGGACACTAGTGGATATTGAGGGTAGAGATCTGGGTTCCTATGTTGCTGAGGCGCAGAGAGTGGTTTCAGAGCAGGTGGAATTACCCGCAGGATATTCAATTGCCTGGTCCGGACAATATGAATATATGGTTCGCGCTAAAGAGCGTCTTTCCATTGTGGTGCCGCTGACTCTGGGCATTATTATTTTACTGCTTTATATCAACTTCAGAAATATTATTGAAGTGATGATCATTATGGGTACTTTACCCTTTGCTCTGATTGGCGGCTTCTGGCTCATGTATTTGATGGAATTTGATATGTCTGTTGCCGTAGGGGTGGGCTTTATTGCCCTGGCAGGCGTAACGGTCGAAATTGGTGTCTTAATGCTGGTTTATCTCAATCAGGCTTATTGCCGTATTTCTCATGATGCGCAAAATGATAATCGCTGTTTAACCGCTGAGGATGTCAAACAGGCCGTTATGGATGGTGCTGGAAAAAGAGTGCGGCCTATTATTATGACAGTTGCGGCCATCGTAGTGGGTTTGATCCCTATTATGTACAGTGATGGCACAGGTTCTGAAGTTATGCAGCGTATTGCTGGCCCAATGATCGGCGGTATGCTCAGTTCTGTTGTGTTGACCTTGTTGGTGATACCCGCCATTTATTATTTGTGGAAATCGGTCACCCTGGATAAATGTCATATAGCTGTTGAAACTCTTGAAAAAAAATGAACAAACCATGATTCTAAAAACCATAATTCTAAAAACCATAATTCTAAAAACAATGAAGAGGAATAATCTTAATGTCCTATAGCAAAGTAGTGATGATAA
>JAPVVU010000235.1 GCA_028571885.1 Gammaproteobacteria bacterium
TATAACAACTCCAAGTGAAAATAAGTTGTATTATGGTTTCAACTAAGGGATGAAGTCCATATAGTAAGTATGGTTAACAGGCATTTAAATTTATAATTTACAGTAAACAGAACAGGTACAGCAGCAATTAATTTGAGGATAATTCTTTCGATAAACAGTGTCTCAAAGAACGAATAATATATTTCTCAAACTCGACTAAAAATAATACTGAAGAAGCAACCAGAACAATACGCATCCACGCATTAATATCAATACCAGTCGTACCAAACAAAGTTTGTATTGGCGCCAGATAGGTAAATAAAAGCTGAAAGACAATAAGAGTTCCAACCGCTATCAGCGCATAAGTATTGCCCATCAGACCATTATAATTGAGAACATTGGCAGAAATGTATCTGGAATTAAACAAATAGAATATTTCAAACATCACCAGGGTATTCACTGCAACAGTACGCGCAAATTCAATGCTTACTCCCCGCTCAAGCTCCCAAAGAAATAAACCAAAGGTACCTGTCACCAAAATTAGCGAAACAAAGGTAATTCGCCAGATAAACATCCCCGTCAGTAATGGCTCATGTGAGTCACGAGGTGGACGCTGCATAATATTGGGCTCTGCGGGTTCAAATGCCAAAGCCAATGCCAGGGTGACTGCGGTAATCATATTGACCCAGAGAATTTGCACTGGTGTAATCGGTAACATCGTACCAAAGACAATGGCTGCAATAATAACCAGTGCTTCACCGCCATTAGTCGGCAAAATGAAGAGGATCGCCTTCTTAAGATTGTCATAAACTGTGCGCCCTTCTTCAACCGCATCAGCAATCGAAGCAAAATTATCATCAGCCAATACCACCGCAGCCGATTCTTTAGCGACCTCGGTGCCATTTTGGCCCATCGCAGTACCCACATCCGCACGTTTTAGTGCGGGGGCATCATTAACACCATCACCTGTCATGGCAACCACATGACCATTTGCCTGCATTGCCTTGACCAGCCTCAATTTATGTTCCGGGGTAGAACGGGCAAAAATATCAACCTTCTCAACAATTCGTCTTAAATCCTCATCATCCATGGTTTCAATTTCATGACCTTTGAGTACATTTTTGCCATCACCAATGCCCATTTGTGCACCGATTGCAACGGCAGTAATCGCATGATCACCGGTGATCATTTTTACCTGAATTCCTGCTGACTGACACTTGTAAATCGCTGTGGAAACTTCTTCACGGGGCGGATCAATGATACCGACAATACCAAGCAGTGTCAGACCTGTTTCTAAGTCTGAAAAATTAAGCTCCTGATGATCTTTTGCTGCAGATTTAAAAGCAATGGCCAGCACCCGCTGGCCAAATCCTGCCATAGCAAGTATTTGCGCCTGCCAATATTGAGTATCAATCGGTGCATCACCATTATAACTTCTCTGCAGGGTACACATTTCTAATATTCTTTCCGGGGCCCCTTTGATATAAACAAAACCCTCGCCAGTATGGCCATGGTGTAATGTTGCCATAAAGCGATGTTCAGATTCAAACGGAATAACATCAGTACGCGGCCACTCTTCCAGTTCAAATTTTAATTCCAGTCCCGCTTTGATACCTAACGCCAATAGAGCCCCCTCTGTGGGATCTCCTTGTAGAATCCATTCAGTTTTTTCTTGCCCGCCATTCTCATCCACAGTGCTTTCATTCAAAGTCGCATCATTGCACAATAAAGATGCTCGCATCAGCTCAGAAAGAATAGGATGTTCATCCACAATAACTTCCTTTCCCTCGCTTAAAAAAGCACCATGAGGGTTATAGCCAACACCCGTTACCTGAATCAATTCAGTCGCAGTAGTCACCGACTGAACAGTCATTTCATTACGTGTTAAAGTGCCTGTTTTATCAGAACAAATAACCGTTACTGAGCCCAGAGTTTCAACCGCAGGCAGGCGTCGAATAATAGCATGACGATGCGCCATACGCTGTACACCAATTGATAATGTAATGGTCATTATTGCAGGGAGACCTTCTGGTATAGCCGCGACCGCAAGACCAACTGCAGCAAGAAACATATCAGCCGCAGGGTAAGCACGAAAGCCAATACCAAAAACAAAAGTAGCCAATGCTAAGATACCAATAACAAGCGTCAGCCAGCGAGCAAATTGTGCGACCTGACGCAATAAAGGTGTTGTCAGTGTTTCGACTTCAGCCAGCATAGCACTGATCTGACCGATTTCAGTTTGAGCACCCGTTGCAACGACAACACCACGGCCTTGTCCGTAAGAGACCAGAGTTCCAGAATACGCCATACAGTAACGATCACCCAGTTCTGCATCTTCCAGCACAGGATCAGTCCGCTTTTCTACCGCAATAGATTCACCGGTGAGCACAGCCTCCTGTATTTGCAGACTTTTTACCAGAAACAGGCGCAGATCAGCTGGAATCTTATCACCGGATTGTACTAAAACAACATCACCCGGTACTAACTCTTCCGAAGGTATGGTATGGCGTTGACCATCACGCAGTACAACAGCCTTAGGTGATAACATCTGGCGTATCGCTTTTAAAGCATTTTCTGCTTTACCTTCCTGCACAAAGCCGATCACCGCGTTAATGATAACAACGCCCATTATTACACCCGCATCGATCCAATGATCAAGCATAGCAACAACAATACCGGCGACTAACAAGACATAAATTAGAACATTGTGAAATTGATAGAAAAAACGGACTAGCGGGCCGCGAGTGTTAGATTCAGGTAATTGATTTAGCCCATAGACATCGAAACGGTGATTTACCTCATCATTTACAAGACCGTCAACATCAGCATCAAGCAGAGTAAACACCTCTTCATCCTGCAGCGAATGCCAGGGCGTACATGCATCAGACAATTGATCAGATTGGTGAGCTGCAGGTCTGATTTTTTTTATCCCTATGATTTTTTCAAACCATCTGCTCCTAAAAAAATGCGCTAGCTTCTCTTTCACCTGAGACTCCCTCACAGAAAAATAAATAATCTAACACTCACTACTAACACTAGCACAACCAAAAAAAAACGAAAATGACTAATTGCATGTAAAGATACTAAGATATCGGAAGGTACTATAATAAGGTACTATAATGAAATATATGAATAATCTAAAAGAAATATTACAGCAAATTGATAGTAAAGGTTATAAAACCTATAAGCGCATTAAAGGTATCTATCAATTTGCACAATTTTCACTCAGTATTGATCATGTTCAGGGTGATCCTTTTGCAGTTCCTTCCCGTATCAATGTCAGAGTCCCTATGTCAAAGGCTAATTTCCCTCTACAAACATGGGCAACCAGAGAAATTGGCAACAATCCTAATCCAGTTCGACGTATAGCGCTTGAGGATTATCTGGGACGAATGGTAAAGAAAAATATTCAGCAAATAAGCAAAGGACATCGCGGCAGTGGTGGCAGCGGTATTATCGCGATCGAAACCAATGGCCAAAAAACCTTGTTGCGCAATGCTGTATTAATCACCCCTGATTTCATTGAAGTTCGCCTGGTTATAGGATTACCTGCAGCTGATCGCCGTGTTGCCGGATTACAGGCAGAACAGATGTTCTTTGAAGAATTGCCCGCTATTGTTGAACAGGCTCTCTATTATAATAATCTATCGGCACATGAACTCACTCAACATGTCAACAACGCTGAAGATCAGGAGGTATTACGACACAAACTGAAAGAAAAAAAACTGGTGGCTTTTATTGCCAATGGCTCTTTGCTGCCGCGAACAAGCGGTATCCGTGACGAACCCATGACGGGAAAGATCATCAGTTTTCAATCACCCGCCTCACTTGAGGTTGAAGTCTCGCTACCCAATGCCGGAAAAGTCACTGGCATGGGCATTCCAACAGGTATTACACTGATAGTAGGTGGTGGCTTCCATGGTAAATCCACATTATTAAACGCGCTTGAGCATGGCCCCTATAACCATATTCCAGGTGATGGACGAGAAAAAGTCGTCAGTAACGAGAGTGCCGTAAAAATTCGCTCTGAGGACGGTCGTGCGGTTTCAAAGGTTAATATCAGCCCATTCATTAATCATCTGCCCTTTGGACGCGATACCCGGCAATTCACCACCGAGAATGCCAGCGGAAGTACCTCTCAGGCGGCCAATATCATTGAAGCGCTGGAATGTGGTGCTGAGCTTTTGCTCATTGATGAAGATACTTCAGCAACCAATTTTATGATTCGTGATGAACGTATGCAGGCTCTGGTTAGCCAAAAAAAGGAACCCATTACACCATTACTTTACCGGGTCAGGGAATTGTATGAACAGCATGGTGTTTCCTCTATTATTGTCATGGGTGGTTCAGGTGATTATTTTGATATTGCTGATACGGTGATTATGATGGATGAATACTTACCAAAAGATGTTACAGAACAGGCCAGATCTCTGGCATATAACAAGCACCATCAGACACCTGACAAACTGGACAAATTACCCAAATTCCAGCGTACAGCATCATCACCACGTAAACCCGGCGCCAGAACACTGAACCCTGCACGGGATCACTTCCCGGTAAAAATTGATGTTAGAGAAAAAAACAACATCCTTTATGGTGAGCATCGTATTGATCTTTCTCAGGTAGAACAATTGATCGACATTGGCCAGACACGAACAATAGGTTTAATGATTCACTATTATGCCTGCCATTATGCCCATACAGAGACAAATATGCAGACTTATGCTGAAAATAGTCTAACAGATAATTTAAAAAAAATTCTACAGGAAGCAAACGAGAAAGGTCTGGATATTTTCAGCCCCTACAAAGTCGGTAATCTCGCCATGCCGCGTTTATATGAACTGAGTGCAGCTCTCAACCGTATTCGTTGTGATGATTGGTCCATTTCTTAAAAGCCATCTATTAAAATCAATCTACTAAAATCAATGTCTTAAAGCCATTTTTTCAATAATTGATAATGTCAGACTTTCATCGAACTCTATACCCACCTGGCATTGGCCAGTCTCTAAAGGTTGACACCAGGTTATTTTACCCACGGTATCAAATCCTTTATCATTAAGAGGAATTTTAATGTCTAAATGTGTGCCAGGTTTAATACAACCGCGCGCATTAAAACAAAGTCCACCCTGACCTGCATCTTTCAGGTAGAGTTGATGCTCACCAATTATGCTATCTATTACGAAAGTAACTGAAGTATCGGTGGGATAGCGAGTAAATTTACGAGCATGCATGATAACACCTCCGACAGTGCCACATATGGAATAATTATATTCCCTCTACTCACAGTATAGTTCAATTTTCAGTATTTTCAACTATAAAAAACTATCCGAATTGCCTCAATATAAATGTAATCCAAGACTAAATAACTGTTCCTAAATGGTGCACACTGAGTATCAGAGCTTGTCATTTATTATTGGGCGATTTGACGCAGTCTGA
>JAPVVU010000236.1 GCA_028571885.1 Gammaproteobacteria bacterium
AATAAAGGGTGGTTGAGGCAAGTGTTTAATGACTTTGGGTAAGTTTGTCGTGAGCTTCCTGGCAATTATAGTTATGGCTTTGGTCGCAAAAGCGGCAGGAGTGAGCGGTTTTGGGAATGAGCTTTTCATAATTACCATCAGATTGAGTGAGTGAACCCTTGCATATTGCAGTAATTTGATAAGTTAATCATTGATCATCATCAATTCTATCTAAACTACTTAGTGATAATATTAAATATCTATCAATTTGTGTCCAATAATTACGTAGTTTTGACAAAAAGCCTGTGGTTGCTTATTTTTCTGACTTTGATTGTTTGAACGAAGTGGCTTCTCATAACAGAAAGCAAAGTCAGAAAAATAAGTGACCATAGGCTTAACACGGGTAATTAATAGATACACGCTGAATAATTACAAGACTACTTAACTTACTATTAAAAGTTTCTAAAAATATGATTGAACTTGTTTGCCCCGCCGGTAACTTTCCGGCTCTAAAAGAAGCTGTGAATCATGGCGCTGATGCCGTTTATATTGGTTTTAAAGATGATACCAATGCTCGTCATTTTGCCGGCCTCAATTTTAATGAAAAAAATCTCCCCAAAGCCATTGAGTATGCTCATCAGCGTGGTACTAAAGTCTTTGTTGCGATTAATACTTATCCTCAGCCAAATGGTTGGTCGCGCTGGCAAAAAGCGGTTGATACTGCTGCCGATCTCGGTGTCGATGCACTGATCATCGCTGATATTGGTATTCTTGATTACGCTGCTGATAAACACCCTCAGATGTCTCGTCATTTATCAGTACAGGGGTCAGCCACCAGTTATGAGTCGCTGCGCTACTATCAGCAAAATTTTGGTATAAAACGCGCTGTTTTACCGCGTGTGCTTTCTGTTTCACAGGTTGCACACCTTGCGCTGCAGTCACCCGTTGAACTGGAAGTGTTTGGCTTTGGCAGTTTATGTATTATGGCGGAAGGGCGTTGTCATTTATCCTCTTATGTGACGGGTGAATCGCCAAATACCTGCGGGGCATGTTCTCCTGCAAAATCAGTTCGCTGGGAAAAAACGCCACAGGGTTTGGAGTCACGTTTGAATGATGTTCTCATTGATCGCTATGATGACAATGAAAATACGGGTTATCCCACTCTATGTAAAGGACGCTTTACTATTGGCAAAAACACCTTCCATGTCCTGGAGGAGCCAACCAGTCTCAATACCATTGAAATCTTACCGGAATTGGACAAAATTGGTATTAAAGCCATTAAAATTGAAGGTCGCCAGCGCAGCCCTGCTTACACACAACAAGTCACTCGGGTTTGGCGCCAGGCAATTGATTCCTACACTGCTGATCCGGAAAATTATACACCGCTGCCACAATGGTCTGCTGCACTGAATAAGGTATCGGAAGGTTCACAAACCACGCTGGGTGCATACAGTCGTCCATGGCAGTAGGCTCATAGCAATAAACGCTTAGCAATGTAAAGAGGCACTTCAGCCTGTATTCTTAATCGGAGTAATTATGAAGTTATCACTTGGCCCATTATTGTATTTCTGGTCACTTGACGATATTAAATCGTTTTATCAGAGTATGATCGATGCACCGGTTGATATTCTCTACCTTGGGGAAACCGTTTGTTCTAAGCGCCGTTCATTGGGTTTTGAACAATGGATGGAATTGGCAAAGGCGATGAGTGAATCGAAAGAAGTGGTTTTGTCTACTCTGTCATTGATCGAGGCTGAATCTGAATTAAAAACACTCAGACGCTATTGTGATAATGGTGACTTTTTAGTTGAAGCCAATGATATGGCTGCAGTGCAGCTATTATCAGAAAAAAAAATCCCTTTTACGATAGGACCAACGATCAATGTTTACAATGCACAGACTCTGGCGATTCTGCATAAACAGGGGTTGCAGCGTTGGGTGATGCCCGTGGAATTATCTCAGCAAACATTATCAGATATTCTCAGGGATCTGGATGAAATGGGCATTAAAGACAAAATTGAAACTGAAATTTTTAGTTATGGACACATGCCGCTGGCATTATCTGCTCGTTGCTTTACTGCCAGAGCGCATAATCTGCCTAAGGATCAATGTGATCTGAAATGTATTGATTATCCTGATGGTCTGCAGGTGAAAAGTCAGGAAGATCAAAGCCTGTTTACTCTCAATGGCATCCAGACGCTGTCGGGTTTACGTTATGATTTATACAATGAATTACAGGTAATGAAAGACATGGGTGTTGATATTGTGCGTATCAGCCCCCGATCCAGTCAGACAAAGGAAATCATCAACGCCTATTATGAAAAAATCAATAAAATAGAAGAGCATGCTGCATATACAATTGCTGAAAACTGTAATGGTTACTGGCATGGTGAACCGGGAATGCTGCAAAGTGTCAGGTGATAAGTGCTAACACTGAATACTCTTCTTATAGTATTTCAATAAATACCGGCTTCCCTACATTAACAGCTTTACATCATAACGTTCGAAAATGGGATCATCGGTCAGAATAATCATATCACCGGCTTGTGCCTGAGTGATTAGAAATCGATCAAAAGGATCGGCATGATGGTTGGGTAAGTTTTCAATACGCAGAGAGTTTTCCAGCGAAAAAGGTAACACTTTGAGCCGGTCTTTTTTAATGCGATCGGGAATATAGCGAAAAGGCAGAGCAGGTAGTTTGATTTTTTTCAACTTATGTTTGATCATAATCTCCCAGGAACTGACCGTCGAAAAATAAATATCGTTATCACCATTTTCAAGGATCTGATATTGTTCATTACTGAGTTTTTCAGGGTTGATGTGCCAATACAGCCAGCATTGTGTATCGATTAAATATTTTTCGTCCATAATTATTTGTCCTTTTTTTTCGCATAACTGCATGGAAGCAGAAAACTGTAATGGTACAGATAAGGTGAAGCAGGAAGAGCCAGACTTCTATTCCTGAGCAGGCTCCTCGCCTGTTACAAAATATTTTTGCAACTCTTCGGGTAGCGCGGTATTAAAATCATCTGCTATCCAGGCGGTATCAGCATCCTGTCCCGATACACGCTTGAAAGTCACTTTTTTCAGGGGCACAATTTTGGCAAAATCCTGACCGGAACGAGTGATAATGACCTCTTTGCCATTTGCAATCTGGGTCATTAATTGTGAGAAAGTGAGTTTGGCTTCATGAGTATTGACTTTGATCATAATTTTAACTTTCCTTGTTTATATTAATTGAATCAGTATATCACTATTAAAGAAAATTATTCATCTCCTATGGTTGGCTATTATAAGTCAGGAATCGTTAGATTCGTCCAATAGGGTGTATAACTTCTGTGCAAGCTTTGTCTGGCTCAGGTCTTTGCCATGTTTGAGATAAGCATCGATAAATAAATGTATAGACTGTTGGCTGACAGGCGCTCTTCGACGAATTATTCGTGACAGATCATTAAAGCGCACAAGATAGCTGAAGGGAAACCACTTTAATTTTTCCAAATCAATTAAGCGTACATCTGCTTTGCCATTTTCTACCTTAACAAAAAAATGTTTTGGATAAAGACTGCCGTGGCGGTAATTCGCATCATGCAATAAGCGAGTGTTTATGCCTCCAGTGTGCATTATTTGCAAGATTGTATTTTCATTGAGTGCATTCTCATTTTGAAAAAATTTTTCAAAACTTTGATAATCTTCTAATGATTGAGTAATAAGAATACTCTGTGCTTTACCGTTTTCTATACGCTCACCATAATATAAATTAGTAAGAGTTGGTATTTTCTTAGCATAGAGCCGTTGTAAATTAAAATATTCTCGGCGAAAAGTCGGTACACCTTTAAATGGATGCAATAACGTTTTATAGTTATGATTCTCCTGCCTTTTGATAAAAACTGGGACGGTATTGCCTGCATTATCATTTAAGGTGTATTTAATGACACCACTCCAGCCATTGCGTCGATAATTAGGTTCTTCAAACCAGGGTGAGTCTAGAGTCCAAAGCTGTTCAAATTCAGATAAATTATTCAGCTGAAATAATGCTTCCGATGTATCGTTATTAAACAGATGGAATTTCATTTTCTTTTTGAACGTCGTGGTTTGGTGGGATACAGTTTGGGCATGCCTTCCGGGCGTGTTTTAAAACGACGATGCACCCATAAATACTGTTCAGGCGCTTTGCGAATTTGTTCTTCAACTAATTGATTCGTGCGAATGGCATCTTCTTCCAATGATTTGCCTGGAAAATTTTCTATGGGCGGGAAGATTTCAATAATATAACCCTGAGCATTTTCCAGACGTCTTGAAATATAGGGAATAATAGGTGCCCGGGTTATTTTTGCCATACGAGATGTAACGGTTTGTGTTGCTGCCAAATGACCGAAAAAGGGGACAAATACGTTGTTTTCAATGCCGGTATCCTGATCGACAGCAATCCACATCAGATGATTCTGTTTAATGTAACGAAAGCTGGCACGAATTTCATCACGACCAAACACCCGGTGAAATGTTCGTTTTCTGGCATTGAGAAGGACATTATTAAACAGGGGGTTACGTAATTTCTGGTAGCTGACGGCTAAGTCATAGTCCAGGGAAAATAAACTACCGCCAATATCTGTTGTGGTATAATGCGCACCCAGCACAATGGCACCAGTACCCTCTTTCAATGCCTGATCAACATATTCATAGCCTTTGATAGTGACCAGTTTTCTCAGCTGTTTCTCACTGCCCCACCAGCTCAGGCCTGTTTCTGCAATACTCATACCGAGAGAATGGAAGTGATCACGTACCAGTTTTGCTTGTTTTTCAGAGGATAACTCAGGGAAGCACAGACGAATATTGGTTTGTACTACTTCACGTCGATATTTGGCAACGCGATAAAATATGTGGCCAATTATTTTACCAATAAATAGTTGTAGTCGGTAAGGTAGCATCACGATAATGCGCATTGATGCCAGGCCTAACCAGGATGGCCAGAACTTTGGAGCAAGATAGTCTTGCCATGGGAAAGATTGTTTGGACACTTTTTGTCTCGTAGCTAATAATATTTTGACTAATATTGTACTTCTTTTCTGTGTGAGAAGTCATATAAAATTCCGCCTATCCCTTTATCTGGGTAAATGCAGCATCTTAATCTTGATCCCAAAAGACCTTATTTAATGACAAGTTAAGGCTCTTCACATTATCGCGTACTTTTAGTCCGCTTCGGTGGTTTTGCTGCCACATGGAAAAGTACGCATTTTTGTGATGAACCTAAGTTAAGTATTGTTACAGTCAGTTTCATTTTACGTACTATGTTATTATAGTGAATATATTAATGCTCGACAAAATGAGCTGAGACAATTAGCCGTTACCAATTAGAAGACGAATGTTAAGACAGAGATAAGACAGAGTTATGCAATTAATT
>JAPVVU010000237.1 GCA_028571885.1 Gammaproteobacteria bacterium
AAACTATAGTGCTCAAGAAATTTACTGTCTTTAAGATACTGTACATGTTTGAGCTCTTTGGCGGGTTTGCTCTGGTCAAAGCCGATATGGCTGACATGGTCATAGCCAATGCGTGCTCCGCGTTGAAAACTGGCCAGACTGGTATAGTCTGGTTCCAGACCATTGCGCGGTCGCAATTCAATATCAGCATCAATCTCTGACTGGCCCAGGTGCGGCAGGGATTCATTCATGTCAGCAAAGACCAGCAGGTGTTTGTCGTGTTGATGAACAAAATGATAGTGAATGCCGTGACGTTCTAATAAACGCGAGATAAAGGCAAAATCACTTTCATTAAACTGCACGGTATAGTCCAGTTCGGCGTAATGCGCTTTGAGGTGAAACTGGAATTCGTCTGAGTTCAGCCCCGCTTCATCAAGCAGCTGGCTGATAATTTGTACCACGTTCTTGTGCTGGAAAATTCGACAGTTGCTGCGATAGTTTAAAAACCACAGCCTGGGCACCAGGCTGATTTCATAGACATAAGATTGGCCATTCTCGCCTTTCATGGCGGCATATTTAATAATGCCGTGAAAATAGCGGGATTCATTTTTATAATAGAGGGTGATAATGGCCGCCTGTTTGGCCAATTGGCTCAGGTCTAAATCAGGAATACCACAAGTAAACCGGGCGGTGAATTCATAGGGTGCTGAGAGAGTTTGCTGACCAGAGAGTTCAAATATTCTCAGATCTTCAATACAATTGCTGATATCCAGCGTCAGACGCTGAGTATTGCCTGGGGAATGATCTTGAGATACCTGGGCCATTGAGTGATTTCCTTATCAGTATTGTTGAAACATTCTGTTGATACGTTCTGTTGATACAGAGTACCTCACCATCATCCTAATGAGTGAAGTGTCAGCATTTTATCTAAAACACCTCGCATTATCAATATTTTCGGTTCTTCACAATAATGCGTACTTTTGCAGGCTTTAACGATGCGACAATTTTGTAGGTTGGTGCTGAGCGTAGCGAAGCCCAACAAATGTGCTTGATTCTACTATTATTGTTGGGCTTCGCTACGCTCAGCACCAACCTACGAAGAAGGCCTCACAGCTTTTGTGCTTCCTGAAAGGTAACCGCCGCATCATAAAGCTGACACATGAAAAGTACGCATTATTGTGAAGAACCATATTTTCTAATACACTGCAGCGATTATTCCCTCTGATGTTTGCCTCTGGTGTTTTCCCCTGGTTCACATCAACCGTTTTAACTCTGCTCATTTCTTCTGTATGATACCCCGATAACCACCCTTTTACAGACAAAAGCTCAATAAGCCAAAGCATGACCAACACAAGCACTGAACTCAATATTCTTTCTGTCTCTGACTTTACCCGCAACGTTAAACGTGTGCTGGAGTATAATTTTCCTGCGGTGTGGGTGTCAGGCGAGATTTCTAATCTGGCCATGCCCCGTTCAGGGCACTGGTATTTTACGCTTAAGGATGATCAGAGCCAGGTGCGTTGTGCCATGTTTCGCCAAAGCAATCAGCGATTAACTTTTACCCCCAGTGAAGGCATGCAGATTCTGGTCAAGGCACGCGTCAGTCTATATGAAGCGCGAGGTGATTTTCAACTGATTGTTGACAGCATGGAAGATGCTGGTGTGGGTGCTTTACAACGCGCTTATGAGCAGCTGAAGCAGAAATTACAGGCTCAGGGTTTATTTGATGCACAGCATAAAAAAGAGCTCCCTGAAATGCCCCGCTGTGTGGGTATCATCACCTCACCGACGGGTGCCGCATTACATGATATTCTGAATGTTCTGAAACGGCGTTTTCCCGCCTTGCCCGTCATTATCTATCCTGCTCAGGTGCAGGGTGTTAACGCCCCGGAACAATTACTTCACGCACTGCAGCAGGCACAAAAGCAGGCATTATGCGATGTTTTAATTATCGGTCGGGGCGGCGGCTCTATTGAAGATCTCTGGGCCTTTAATCATGAGCAGCTGGCCCTGGCGATTTATAACTGCCCTATTCCTGTCGTCAGCTCCGTCGGCCATGAAATTGATTTCACTATCTGTGATTTTGTTGCCGATGTCCGGGCCGCCACGCCTCCAGCGGCTGCAGAGTTAGTCAGTCCCGATCAGGAGGAATGGTTCGGCTGGTTACGGGGAATAGAAAGGCAGCTGAGTGTTCACATCGAGCGCCATATTTTATCACTGCAGCAGCAATTACAGTGGCAGTACAAACAACTCAAACACCCCGGCCGTTATCTGGATGAGGTAGCACAACGCATTGACGGCTTATCCGCTCGACTGGAACAGCATCTGGGACTGCAGTTACAATCACGCCGGGAAAAAACACTGACTCTTGAGGCACGTCTGCAGCAGCATTCGCCCAGGCATCAGTTAAACCAGCAGCAAACTCAACTAAATTATCTGCAGCAGCGTCTGCAGCAATGTCTGCAGCCGCAGTTTGAGCAGCTGCAGCAAAAAATTGCATTTCTGGCGCGAGAAATGGATGCTTTCAGTCCATTAGCAACTCTGGGCAGAGGGTATAGTCTGGTTAAAGATGAAAAAAATGAACTTATCAAATCAGCAGCCCAATTAACCAAAGGCCAGCAGGTCACCGTCTATTTTGCTGATAATCAGGCACTTATGACGGTTGATGCACTGTTAACAGGAAAAGAGCCAGAAAAAGATTAACTGGCTAATTCTGGTTAAAATTTAACCTGTTTGCCTTTTTCTTCTCAAACAGCCCATAATTTACTAATATACTAAATTTTCTGCATCCCTTGTCCTGTTTGACTCTTAAAAAAGTCCACAATTTTTGCTCTAAAAAAGTGCTTTTTTTATTATAAAAGAGCTTGACCTTCTCGCCTGAAAAAACTACGATTCACACATCAGAACACAACATCTTGTGTTTTTTTTACAGAAGAACACAAGATATCCACTACACCCTAAAATAAAAAAGAAAATAATAAAAGTTTTCAAGGTGTTAGCGGGGACTGTTTTCTCGACACTTTAAATATTATCGACCAACACCTAATTTATCAGTTTTCATACCGGGGATTTTTAAGTAATGACAGCTCAATTACACGCCATACCCAACACTGTAACAGAAATACCACTGCAGGATGCTTCTCTGGACATCTGGGATACAAAATATCGTTTAAAAACCAAAGATGGTGAAGCGGTTGATGCCAATATCGATGAAACATACCAGCGAGTTGCTAAAGCGCTCTCGGATGTTGAGACAGGTAAAAAAAATCAGGAACGTTATTATACTGAATTTCTATGGGCTTTACGCCAGGGCGTTATTCCCGCTGGCCGTATTATCTCAAATGCCGGCGCACAGGCTCACAAACCTGCCACTTCAACCATTAACTGTACCGTATCAGGTGCCATTAAAGATTCAATGGATGACATTCTGGGCAAGGTTCATGAAGCCGGTCTGACGCTCAAAGCAGGTTGCGGTATCGGTTATGAGTTTTCCACACTGCGTCCTAAAAATGCCTACGTTTCCGGTGCCGGTGCCTACACTTCAGGCCCGCTTTCCTTTATGGATATTTATGACAAGATGTGTTTCACCGTCTCGTCTGCCGGCGGCCGTCGCGGTGCTCAAATGGCAACCTTTGATATTGGCCACCCTGATGTCATTGATTTCATTCGTGCTAAACGAGAAGACGGTCGTTTACGTCAATTTAATTTATCTTTATTGATCACCACAGAATTTGTCGAAGCGGTAAAAAATGAAGGTCCATGGAAACTCTCCTTTCCAGTCACTGAAAAAGAAGTTCAGCAGGATGATCTGGATTTAACTGATGCCGAGCAAATCATCTGGCGTGATCTGCCCAATAAGGATGGTTATATCGTTAATAATGACGGCCAGGTCGCCTGTCGTGTCACACGTACCCTTCAGGCGCGTCGTTTATGGGACATTATTATGTCCTCAACCTACGATTATGCTGAGCCCGGCTTTATTCTTATTGATAAAGTCAATGAAATGAATAACAACTGGTTCTGTGAAGACATTCGTGCCACCAATCCTTGCGGCGAACAACCATTACCGCCTTATGGCAGTTGTTTATTAGGTTCAATTAACCTGACCCGTTTTATTGAAAAACCCTTTACCAGCGAAGCGTCTTTTAACTGGGATAACTATCGTAAGACTATCCGGATTTTCACTCGTATGCTGGATAATGTTGTCGAAATCAACGGCCTGCCTCTGGAACAGCAGCGTGACGAGATCACTAACAAACGCCGTCACGGTATGGGTTATTTAGGGCTGGGTTCATCCTGCACCATGATGGGTATGAAATATGGCGATGCTCACTCATTAGAATTTACCGAAGAAGTCACCAAAGTCCTGGCGCTTGAAGGCTGGAAAGCAGGCCTTGATCTGGCAAAGGAAAAAGGTCCTGCAAAAATTATGGACCAGCTGTTTACTGTCACCGGTGAAATGCTGCACAAACGTCCGGAAATGCTTACCGATGGTTTTAAAGATGGTGACAAAGTGCCTGGAAAGGTGCTGCATGCAAAATACAGTCGCTATATGCAGCAGATAGCAAAAGAAGATCCTGAGCTGGTCAAAGCATTAGCTGAAACTGGAGCACGCTTCACCCATCACAGTTCCATTGCACCCACTGGCACCATTTCTTTATCTCTGGCCAATAACGCCAGTAATGGTATCGAACCCAGCTTTGCCCACCATTATTCTCGCAATGTCATTCGTGAAGGAAAAAAGACCAAAGAGAAAGTCAATGTCTTTTCTTTTGAATTACTGGCCTATCGTGAAATGGTTAATGCCAATGCAATGCCTTATTCAGAAGATCCCGGTGAGCAATTACCGGACTATTTTATTACTGCTGACAGCATTTCGCCAAAGCAGCATGTTGATGTTCAGGCCGCAGCACAAAAATGGATTGATTCATCTATCTCTAAGACCGCTAACGTACCCACTGATTATCCTTATGAAGACTTTAAGGATATTTATGAATACGCTTATGACAAGGGTCTTAAGGGCTGCACAACCTTCCGCTTCAATCCGGAGGCCTTCCAGGGTGTATTAGTTAAAGAAGCCGATCTGGAAAAAACAACTTACCAGTTTACTCTGGACAGTGGTGAAATCGTCAATCTCAAAGGCAATGAAGAAGTTGAGTATGATGGCGAAACTCATACAGCCGCTAATTTATTTGATGCGCTTAAAGAAGGCTACTATGGTAAATTTTAAATATGGGCAAGTTTTAAATAAAGACACAGTTTAAATAAAGATAAAGTTTAAACATGGCTGAAATTTAATCTCTCTCCTGATGGGAGGGGGATAAAGCAGGAAAATAAAGGTTTATGAACATGGCAATAAAAATAGACAGTAAAATTGTCGGCTACAAAGTACTGA
>JAPVVU010000238.1 GCA_028571885.1 Gammaproteobacteria bacterium
GCTCTTATAGCCCCGGAAAACATCAGAATAAGCAGGAGTAATAATGCTAAAAAAACGAAAATTATTTGTGCAATCTCACCCCAGTTACCACCAAATTTCTTAATATAAAAACCTGCCATTGACATAAAAATAAGGTATAGACCTGTTCCCACCAGAGCTGATGTGTGAAAAATGACTTTTCTAGAAATGGTATAAGTTCTTGAGTCTTCTTGTAAGCGGACAACAGAAATTGCCAATAACGGCACAATCAAAGCATTAACAATACCTCTTGCATTCCAGAGCATGACATCGATGTCAGCAAAAAGTAAAGATTTGCTGTAGATGATAAAATCAAAGATAAAAAGTCCGCCGAGACCAAGGCAGATAAATTTTATTGCCCAACGTTGTTCTGATACGGCATTTCGGTACAATTGTTCGACTAATATGAGACCAATAATAGCAAAGCTTACATGGGCAAGCAGTCTAAAATCCATGCCAATAAATTGATTGAGTTGATACAGAGTTTCAGGAAATAATTCAATGATAAAAACGAAGAGCGTACCCAAAATCAGAGCAATACTATAGTTTGATTTTAGAAGAAAGGTTATTTTTCCATGATTAATTTTGTCAAAACTGGCTTGATCTTCAAGATTATTAATCATGGCCAACATATAAATAAACCAGGCCATATTACGAAGAGTTTCTAAAGGAAGGATGCTGGAGGTGAATAGCTCATCACTGAATAAATTGTAACTGGTATAAGCTGACCAGATGAACGAAAAAAGGACAGCAATAAAAAAAGTAAATCCTGATGTATATCTTTTAATTCCGAAAAGACTTAACAACAACAAAATGCTATAAGCTATTGCTGCAGATAAATAACTATAAATGTTATAGCTTTCCATACTCATATTAATAGCCTGAACAAAACCATATTAACGAGAACCTTGACGCCAGACAACAACTTGTATGGTTTGTAACAGGATCATTATATCCAGAAACATACTATAATTTTTCATATAATAAAGATCATATTCGAGTTTATTTCGGGTATCTTCGTGCGTCGCGCCATAGGGATAACAAATTTGCGCCCACCCCGTAATACCAGGTTTGACATAATGCCTGATTTCATAATATTTGATTGTTTCTGATAAATCCTTGACAAATTCCGGGCGCTCAGGCCTTGGACCAACAAAACTCATATCGCCTCTTAAAACATTAAACAGCTGTGGTAATTCATCAATGCGGAATTTACGAATAATATCGCCCACTCGTGTCACTCTGGGATCAATGGCCTCTGCAAACTGTGCACCATTTTTTTCTGCATCCATGCTCATACTGCGAAACTTGAGCACTTCAAAGTTCTCATTGAAAAGGCCGACTCTAACTTGTTTATAAAAAATGGTTCCCTTAAAATTTGACTCAATCATAATTGCCAGAGCGGTAAGAAGCATCACGGGCCAGGTAACTGACAATAATATGGTAGAGGTTGTTATATCAAATATTCGTTTCAAGTACAGATCAAGCCCCCCTTGAAGGAACCCATCAGAAAAAATCAGGTTACTGGGATGTAGTGCATGGAGCTTAATTCGTCCGGTTTGACGCTCAAAAAAAGTTGAAATATCTATAATTTCAACTCCCTTCACCTTACACTCAAGTACATCATCAACAGCAAATTTTTTTCTTCGATCATCAATTGCAACAACTATTTCATCTATATTATTAGCCGAAACATAGTTAAAGAGCCCTTCAGAAAAAGTAAGCAGCAGATTTTTTTCCACTACTATATCTTCACCTTCTATTGCAATGTATCCCTTTATGATGACATTTCTCGTATCTGATTTGCGTCGCAATTCATTCAAGTGAGACGCTTTTTTGCCTGCGCCATAGACAATAATACGTTTTTTAAAATACGCCTGATCAATAGCAAGAAATAGTAGAGATCTGGTTATAATTAAACAACTACCAGTAATCATCAATGCATAAACAAAGGATGTTCTAGCTGTAAACAGGGCTGGGTGAAGATAAAAAAGGAAACTCATCACAAAAAAAACAACAGTTAGAACTAAAATGACTCTGAAAATAATACCTCTGAAATTTTCTCGTCGGTGCCGACTGTATAAGCCAGCCGCAGCCATAGAGAAAATAACCACTAAAGTATATATAAATTCAGTGTAAAAAAAGCCATCAAACTGATTTGAATCTTGTTGATTAATGTAACGTGCTAAGGGTACAGCAGAAAAAAAGATGCCGGCCTCTAACAAGCCAACAAAAACTAAACTAAAAGGAATATAGTGTTTAAAAATTCTAACCATTGAGCCATTATGCCATTTTTATTATATTTTCAATGAATATAAATTTCATTGATTTTATTGATAATACTAACATATAAAGTTTAGTACTAATGACAGGAAAAGACTACATACGTCCAGTTTTTTTACACTCAATGTCTAGTTTTTTTACACTAATGAACTAATGTAAAATTAAATAGGATAAAGCAAATATTATATAATGAGAAAGTTATCCAGGAGAGATATTATAACTTGAAGAAAGAAATGGTGCCGGCACCAAGAGTCGAACTCGGGACCTACTGATTACAAGTCAGTTTTCTTAACCAACTGAATATTATACCAATTCAATACCAAAAAATTAAGAAAAAATAAACTTTTGTTTAACCAATTGTTTTAATTAATTTTTTGGAGTTATATTGATGGCAAAAACGTATGGGGTTATTTCAACCAAAGGTGGGGTAGGTAAAACCACTGTAGCAGCAAATCTGGGCGGCATATTAACCGACATGAATCAGCGGGTTCTAATCATAGACGCTGATTTTCAACAGTCACTGTCCAATTTTTATCACAAACAAGTTCATCAGCCGAAGAATTAGACACCAGTGGTGAACCTGATTTTTAATCATCCTTTTAAAGTGATGGTATTGCTGCTGGTCATCTCCAGTATAGTGGGTACTTTTGTTTTAACCGACAAAGAACTACGAACCGGCCCCAGCGATAATCAGGTCATAAAAGAAACACGTGAACACTGGCAACAACTATCACTTTCAGAGGTTGAGCTAAAAAGTATTACTGTGGACAATAGAGATGTTATAGCCGCAGATCGGGTTCGCTTTGAACTTTCCCTTGCCTATCAGCCAAGAAGCAAACAAACTGAACAGCATGAAAAATATTCCGTTATTTATCGTTTGTTTGAAAATACCTGGCGTGAACATCGCTATTAAACTGCTGCGTAAAATCAGTTCGATATGTGTTCCTGAAATTTTATTGGTGCAGTTCCTTTAAAATAACACATTTGCATCATATAGTAGACAATTAACAACATAATGTATACTATATAATTCATGAGCAAGAAAAAACAAAAAATTTTTCCAAGAGAACGTCTGTTACTGGAAGCATTTGGTGAACGTTTAATGCTGGCAAGGAAAAGACGTAAAATCACCACTGAAATAGCGGCAGCCAGAGCAGGGATAACTCGCGTCACACTTAATCGTGCTGAAAAAGGTTCCCCAGAGGTTTCTTTAGGGATCTACTTTCGTATCCTTTCAGTTTTACATCTTGAAGACGATCTAAGCAAAATTGCGGCAGATGATGAGTTAGGCCGTCAATTACAGGATTTGGAATTGAAATGAATAAAAACACTTTAGAAGTCTGGGTTGATTCAGATGCTTTTGACGGGTTGCAGAAAGTTGGGACTATGCACCATGAGCATGGTCATATTCGCTTTGATTATGCTGAGTCGTGGCTTGATCATCCTCACTGTTTTAATATCGATCCTCACTTGAGTCTTCATAAAGGTTCTTTCCATCCCCATCCTGATATCGGTAGTTTTGGAATGTTGTTAGATTCTTCACCTGATCGCTGGGGTCAAACATTAATGAAAAGACGAGAAGCCCAGCAGGCAAAAGATGAAAACAGAAAACCCAGAATACTTTACTCATGGGATTACTTGTTAGGTGTGCAGGATGAGACCAGACAAGGTGCATTACGATTCAAATATGAGGGAACGGATGAGTTTTTAGATAATAGTCAATTGCCTGCACCTCCTGTGAGTAAATTAAGTGAACTTGAACAAATAGCCATCGAGTTAAGCAGTAAACATATTGATGATATGGATAAACTAAAGCGCTGGCTAAGCGTTCTGGTTGCACCTGGTTCCTCATTAGGTGGTGCCCGGCCTAAAGCTAACTTTACTGATAATGATGGTTCTTTATGGATTGCTAAATTCCCTGCTAAAGATGACATTTATGATGTTGCAGCATGGGAGAAATTGTCTCACAACCTGGCACAAAAGGCACTGATAGATGTTCCTGAGGCAAAACTGATAAAACTGAACAGTGACCACCATACGTTTTGCGTAAAGCGATTTGATCGTCATAATGGTAATCGGATTTTTTATGCTTCGGCAATGACCTTACTTGAAGCAACAAGCAGTGAAGACAGAAGTTATCTTGATTTGGCTCAGGCCATTCAAAACAATGGTGATCCGGATTTCATTAAAGGCGACCTGGAGCAAATGTTTCGTCGATTAGTTTTTAATGTTTCTATTGGCAATAGAGATGATCATTTACGTAATCATGGATTCATACTAGACAAAAAAGGATGGCAGCTATCAAAGGCTTTTGATGTTAATCCTAATACAGACAAAGCAAGTCATGTTTTAAACCTGAATGATATGGACAACACTCCTGACATGCAGAATGTCCTGGAAACAGCTTCTTTTTACGATCTTAATGAACATCAAGCAAGCAGTATTATCAATCAAACTGTTGAGGTGGTAACAGATTGGCAGAATGAGGCAAAAAAAATGGGTATATCCAGAGCTGACATCCAACTCATGGAGTCAGCTTTTTTATCCTTTGGAGATAGTGTTATTTCGTCGTTTTAAAGGGAACTATACCCGTTATATTTGGCCAAAAGTAGGGCCTATGAAGGCAAATGCAGCGAGGCATTCCGTCTTATGGCCGATTGGACTTGACCAGTACATTCCTTCATGGCCTTATCCATGTTGCCAGACAATAAAGAAACAGAAGAAATTATAAATGATGTAATAACGGCTGTTGAACAGTGGCCGGAATATGCAAAGGAAGCCGGAGTGAAGAAAAAGGCAAGCTTAGCGATAAGAAAACAACATCGTACGAAATTATAGTATATGTTCCAATCTCAATTCACATAATTTTGCTCGACCAGCCACTTGAATTAATCGATTGAAATTTTCCGTAAACACCTTTATCAAAATATTTTAATCACCCGATAACTTCTCCCACGCCTGGTCTTTATCAAAATTAGAAATCAACAATAAAGCCGTATAATGTTTATTTACTCAAACTTACGTTTTTTATCGTGACGATAATTAATTTTACTGCA
>JAPVVU010000239.1 GCA_028571885.1 Gammaproteobacteria bacterium
AAAGCGAGTCCTATAGCTGTTGAGTTAACAAAGGCACATACAACTGCACTTACAGTTATGGAAAGAGCTTCTAATGCATTAGATAAAGCAATAATTGCCGTTAGTTCTACTGCTGATAAAGCTAAAGCAGCAGCTGAAAAAGCTATAAAAACAAAACGTCCTGCTCTGAAAAATGCCGCTGCCAAAGTAAGAGAAAGACTTGCCGGCTTAAAAGTTAAGCAAAAAGAAGCAGCAGAAAAGTTAAAAGCTCACGCGGCCATTGTTAAAGAACATGAACAACAAGCGCTTGAAACGGCTAAAATGTTTGCCCTGAAAGAGAAAGCTGTCCTCGCTTATGCTGTCAAGTGGGAAGCTGATTATCTGAAAAAGCTGGCTATTAGACAAAAAGCTCAGGCCAAGAGAAAAATTGCAGCCGCCATAGCAAGAAAAAAAGCAATGGCCGCTAAAAAGAAAGCAGCTAAAGCAAAATAATAAGTTGTAAGTTGTAAGAAAAGAGCATGTATTGTCAATATGAACAATCCATGCTCTTTTCTTTTTCTCGGCTTTTAACTTAGGATTAACAACTTACAACTGATAACTTTTCTTCTTCTTTCAATTCATAGCTACTTTTGACATAGCTTTCAATAATGTTTTCTGCGCATAAATTTTTTCTTCTGAATCCTTTCTTATAATTAATTCATAACTGCCGTCAGTGTTTAAGCGCCATGCCTGAGAGTTATCATCCAGATATATCTGAAGTTCATCAAATAATCGCTTCTTGAGTTTTATGTCTTCTACTGGAAAACAGGCTTCAATACGTTTGAAGAAATTCCTGTTCATCCAATCGGCACTGCTGAGTAGTATGATAGCTGAGTCAATGCTGTTTTTGGTATTATGGGCGTCATCCTGAGTTTGGGCATTTTGAAAATAAAAGACGCGAGTATGTTCTAAAAAACGTCCAATGATTGAACGAACGGTAATGTTTTCTGAGACACCGGTGATCCCTGGTCGCAGGCAGCAAACGCCGCGAATGATCAGATCAATTTTTATACCTGCCTGTGATGCCTCGTATAATTTAGAAATAATTTGCGGTTCAACAAGAGAATTCATTTTTGCAATAATACGTGCAGGCTTCCCCGATTTAATGTGATCAATTTCACGTTGAATATATTCCATCATTGTGTCGTGTAAAGTGAAAGGGGATTGTAATAATTTCTTCAGCTTTAGAATTTTACCCAGACCCGTTAATTGTAAAAATAATTTATGCACATCCTCGGTCATTGTTGCATCGGAAGTTAACAGCCCGTAATCGGTATAAAGACGCGCAGTACCTGGATGATAATTCCCTGTGCCAAGATGGGCATAACGGCGGATGGTTTGTCCTTCACGGCGAATGATGAGCAGCATTTTCGCATGAGTTTTTAAACCGACCACGCCATAAACCACATGCGCACCTGCCTTTTGCAGTACGGTAGCCAGTCCGATATTTGCGGCTTCATCAAAGCGTGCTCTGAGCTCAATAACAACGGTGACTTCTTTTCCTACTCTGGCAGCATCAACCAGAGCTTTTACAATGGCAGAATCACTGCCAGTGCGATACAAAGTCTGTTTTATTGCCAGTACCTTGGGATCTTCAGCAGACTGCTGCAGTAAGTTAACAATGGGAGAAAAAGATTCATAGGGATGATGCAACAGAATATCTTTTTGCCGGATGCTTTCAAATAAATTATTCTTTTTTAATGCCGGCGGTTTGCCGGGTGAGAAAAAGGGAAAACGCAGGGCTGGTTTGTTAACCAGAGAATAAACTTCTTTTAAACGCTCCAGGTTAACAGGGCCGTTTACCTGATACAGATCGCCCCAGTTGAGATTAACCTGCCTGAGTAAATATTCGCTCATATTTTGTGGGCAATTATCGGCGACTTCAAGGCGAACAGCATCACCAAAACGTCTTTGCGGCAATTCACCTTTTAATGCCCGGAGCAGATCATCCACTTCTTCATCATCAACAAATAATTCACTATTACGAGTGACACGAAATTGATAACAGCCGGTTGCCTTCATACCAGGAAACATCATACTGACATGAGTATGAATAATGGAGGAGAGAAAAATAAATTCATGCTCACAGGTGGCAATATCATCGGGGAAACTGACAATCCTTGGTAAAGAACGGGGAGCCTGAACCACTGCCAGGCCACTATCACGACCGAATGCATCTTTGCCTTCAAGGGAAACAATAAAGTTTAAACTTTTATTCATCACCTTTGGAAACGGATGAGCGGGGTCTAGTCCCAGTGGACTGATTACAGGCAGCAATTGATTTTCAAAATACTCTCTAACCCATTGGGCCTGTTGTTCATTCCAGGACTCCCGACGAGTAAAACGGATATCAATTGCTTCAAATCCAGGTAAAATAATTTCATTCAGAACACGATATTGTTCTTTAACCAGTTCTTGTGCTGCTGCGCCGATTTTTTTCATCACTTCTTCTGGTGTCATATTATCAGCACCCGTTGCCGGGATATTCAAGTTAATCTGCTGCTTCACACCGGCAGCACGTACTTCAAAAAACTCATCGAGGTTTGAGCTGGAAATACAAAGATAAAGCAGTCGCTCAAGAAATGGTATATCTTCATTTTTTGCCACTTCAAGCACCCGGCGATTAAACTCCAGCAAGCTCAATTCACGATTAATAAAGTATTCCGGATTTTTTAAATTAAGTTCTTTCATAATTGATGCCTTTGGTGACTGCTAAATTGCTGTTCCAAAATAGTGAGTATTTCTGATACAACGATTGTCTATGAACAGGTGATACATTATTACGCTCAGATTGCATCAAATCACGAAATAATGCATCACCAGTACATAGACTCAGTGTTCACTATTCAGGAACACTTATTTTGTCCATTTCTTATGTTGATGAGTGATATAAATAAATAAGGCGAAAGAATTTGCCTAAAAAATAACAAATGGAGGTACACTCGCTAATCGAGTTCTAAGGTAAATTTAATTGCTTTAAGGTAATCAGCTTCTTGCTGAAGATCAACCAGAGTTAAGGGATGTTGAGCAAAAAATTTATCTGGAAATTGCAATGTGATTTTTTGATTTTTCGCAACGGCCTTGATTTCCGGCAGGGCATTTTCATTGCGATCTCTATGCAATAGAATGCTTAGTCGTAATAAGATGGCTAAATAACTGACGGACTGATTACATTTGTTGGATAGTGTTTTAAATTCCTGTTTGGGGAATTTTCTTCGTTGAGCCCGAATTAATAAAGCCAGACGATGTTGCTCCTGTCGGGAAAACCCGGGTAAATCTGAGTTTTCTATGATATAGGCACCATGTTTATGATATTGATTATGAGCAATGGATAAACCAACCTCATGTAATGCTGCAACCCATTCAAGTGTTTGTTCACTGGAAAATTGTTGTATCGACCATTGTTCCTGAACTTGTTGATATAAACTCAGCAAGGTTTTTTCAACTTCCTGTGCCTGCCGAATATCAACATGATATTGTTTCAATAAATGATTAATGGTTCTCTGTCTGACATCCTCATGACTCAGGCGCCCCTGAAGATCATAAATAACTCCTTCTCTCAAAGCGCTGTCGGAGGCATTCATTGAATCAATTTTAAGCACTTTAAAGGCGGCATATAAAACAGCAACACCACCGGGGAAAACAGCCTGGCGTTCAATATTGAGGCCATCAAGTTCTAATTTTATAATTTGTTTTTGACTGATCATTTCTTTGATCAGCCATTTCAAACCTTTCGCTGTAATGCCGGGGTAAGGCGTATCCGTTTCCTTACTGTCATGATAAGCCCGCAATACTTTACCTATGGCCTTAATCGTACCCGATGCCCCCGTGGCAAATGTCCAGCCAACGTTTCTATAGGTGTTTTTTATATACTGTAATTCCAGGCGGGCATAAAGCTCGGCAATTTTAAAGTTACTTTCACTGAGTTTGCCATCTGAAAAAGCTTTTATGGTCATGCTGACACAACCCATATGCAGGCTTTCAGTGTAACTGGGACTAAATCCCTGACCAATGATAAATTCTGTACTGCCGCCGCCAATATCAATAACCAGACGATTTTCCGTATTGTCAGATTGACTGTGTGCTACACCAAGATAAATGAGACGGGCTTCTTCGCGACCTGCAACGACTTCAATTGAGTGGTTAAGAAGTTGCTCAGCCTGGGCAATGAATTGGGCACCATTTTTTGCTTTGCGAAGCGTATTAGTACCAACGATCCGAATATTTTTCTCAGGTATATTTTTTAGTCTTTGCCCAAAGCGGGCGAGACATTCAAATCCTTTTTGTTGAGCCTCAGCAGAAAGTTTGCCTTTATCATTCAAACCAGATGCCAGTCTGACCATTTCTTTCATGCGATCAATGATCAGTAATTGATCATTTTTTACTTCAGTAACGATCAGGTGAAAGCTGTTTGAGCCCAGGTCAATTGCGGCAAAAACTTCTTTTCGTTGTTCGGCTTGCAGGGTGGAATTATTATTACTGTCTATCAAATTTTATTGCTCTATGTGATTGTTTTAATCGACGATATGGACTTTAATTCGGTAATTCATATCCAGATCAGAATGACGTTTGGTTGAATAAAGCGTACCACTGCTTTGTTCATTTGTTTGATTTATTGCGCCACCCAGATAAATCCACTGATCTAAGCGACCAGAAACCACTGTGTCAACAGAACGAGTATTGATTCTGTCTGGATATTCACGACTCATAGAACGATTTTTGGGGCGAACTTTTAAGGTAACCTGATCACCATTAAGTGTTGGATAAACTTCAAAACCGGATGTGACATCGGCCAGTTCAACTGAGTTTTGCAGCGGCGGGTAGTATCTTTGCCCTCTATAATTAGAGCTATAGTAGGGGACTAGTTGTCCTGTCTGGATAAAAGCCCAGCTGCCTTCAACTGTTCTGACTTTAAAGTTGTCAGGATTATTACGAGTTCTACTGCGGCGAGTGTGTGTAGTTTTAATGACTGAACCATTTTTACCATACCGGACAGAAACATTTGGATTATCATTTTGCGGGGCACGGCTGCTGATTACAGCATCATCGCCAATTTTTATTCGACCTTCAATACTATCTTGCTGGTAATTATCAAAACCATCAAGAGAACTGGAAACCTCAATGATTAAATTATGTAAAGGTTTATCCAGTTCTTTAAGTAATTGTTCAATTTCATTAAGAATATTTTCAGGTGCTTTGACAATCAGTGAATTGTTTTTTGCAGTAAACTTTGCCTGACCAGCATAAAGCGGTGCAATGGTCGAAATTAAGCCTTGTGCAGCCTGCTGGGTTTGAAATACTCTGATACTGGATTCAGCATACAGGTTGACTG
>JAPVVU010000240.1 GCA_028571885.1 Gammaproteobacteria bacterium
ATAGTATTTTTGGGACAGATCAAATTCGCTTTACATTAATGAAGGTTGGGGTGAGGCACGAACCCCAACATAAGTCGTTGATTTATTGATAATGTTGGGGTCCCCAACCTACGAAAATTTGTAAACATAAATCAGCGAAATTGATCAGTGCCGTATTTTTAATATTTTCTGTAATTTCTTGTGTCAGAAATACTTAAAAATTTTAATAATCTGGTAATAATTTCAGATAATTGTCTTTAAGATGTAAATATATTTTTTTTGAATAAATAATGTATTATATTTAATTCAAGATAATCATTGGCGGCTGTGGTGAAAATAATTCTATAGGATAAACAGTATTGTATTTTAGCCTCCTTTTTATCTACGAAACCAATAAGTGAGACTCAGATTTCTGACGGGTAGTTCAAATCAGATTGAGCCCCTGGTTTTTCTTCCAGAGCCTGCATGTTTTTGGTTAAAGCGGGCTGTGCCAAATGAAGGCTTTGCGCTGCACGGGCAAAGTTTTTTCTTAATTTAGCAGCAGAACTTATTTTAAAGTACGACAATTCATCATGCATTTAATCTATCACAATTACCTGCAATATATATTGGAATATTGAAAATGCATACCGTATACTTGGAAAATATTTTAATACCATTAATTTTCTTTCATCATTATATACTGTGCATTTTCCCAAGAGCCTTTTGTCCTAAGAGAACATTATGAAAAAATTTACCTCTATCATATCTACTTTATGGTTAATGATTCTGTGTTTTTTGCCTATGCAGGCATTTTCAAGCGATGATAATAGCACATTCTCACAAGCTGAGCTGGATCAAATGCTGGCACCCATTGCCCTGTATCCTGACTCACTCTTATCTCAAATCCTTATGGCATCAACCTATCCTGCGAATGTCGCTGAAGCGGTAAAATGGTCGAAAAGCAATCCCAAACAAGAAGGTGATGCTGCAGTTAAAGCGGTCCAAAATGAGTCATGGGATCCCAGTGTTATGTCGCTGGTGGCATTTCCACAGGTTTTGGATATGATGGGTGAAAAGCCTGATTGGGTACAAAATGTGGGTGATGCTTTTTTGGCAAATCCTGAGACGGTGATGAGTTCAATCCAGAATCTGCGTAGAAAGGCGAAAGAAGAAGGAAACCTTAAAACCACTCAGGAACAAACGGTTACCATTGAACAGGCATCATCCCCGGAAATTATTGTTATCGAACCGGCTGAGCCCACTGTCATCTATGTACCCACTTACAATCCGACTATTGTTTATGGCACCTGGTGGTACCCTTCGTATCCTCCCTATTATTATAATCCTGTTGGTTCAGCGATTGTTGCCGGCATTAGTTTTGGAATCGGCGTTGGTATTGTCAATTCATTATGGGGTGGTTGTAACTGGAGACGTGGTGATGTTGATATTGATGTCAATCGCTATAACAATATTAATTCCAGCAGGAATAAAATTAATGCCAGTAATAGAAAAACCAATTGGAAGCATAATAACAACAACAGACGTTCGCCTTATCGAGATAGAACCAGCCAGAAGAAATTTAATAATAAACTGGGTGGTGCAGATAAACGTAAGGACTTTCGTGGTAGAGATACTAATAAAGACTTTGGCAGCAGAAATACTCGTGATGCCGAACGCAAAAGAGCTCAGAGTTCTTTAAAAAATCATGGTGTTGATCCAGCTGCCGCTCGTAAGACTTTATCTGGAACAGGGGGAGATAAAATAAGAAGCCAGGTCAATAACATTGATCGTAATCGAGGCAATAATTTTAATTCAGGCAGTTTAGGTAATAATCGCCAGACTCGAGATAGAGCAAAAGCCAGTAACCTTTCACAAAATCGCTCTAAAAACTTCTCACAAAATCGTTCTAAAAATAATTCACTTTCAGGTATTAGTAATCAATCTCGCTCATCCAGTAATTTTAATCGAGGCAGTCGTTCCAGAAGTAGTTTTGGTGGAGGAGGCCGTTCGCGTGGTGGCGGTAGACGAGGTGGCCGAAGATGATTGAGGATTTAAAAATGATAAAAGAAATGGAGAAGGTAATGAAATTTGATCACAATCATATTCCAAATCATAAGCAACCGAATCAGATTGTTTCAGGTCTTCGTTCAAAATTAATGCATTCCCTGACCACCATTCTATTCTTACTGGCTTTTGCACCATTTTTTGTTGCGGCACAGCCGCTAGCGGTGACTGAGCAAATGTCTTTTGCTACTGCAGAGGCTGCAGCTGATAAGCTTTATGAAGTCGTTGTGGCAAAAGATGCGTCTTCAGTCGCAGCCCTGTTCGGTGCCAAGTATCTTTATTTATTGCCATTAGATGAGATCGATGCGCACGAGAGAGCGCTTTTTATCAGTGCCTGGGACAAATCTCACAAATTAATTGCCGGTAAAAAAGAAGAAATGTTTATTGAAGTTGGCATTGTGGGATGGACTTTTCCTATTCCATTGCAAAAGAACGAAAAAGGCTGGTATTTTGATACCGTTGGCGGAGCAGAGATTGTTCAGACAAGACGCATTGGTCGTAATGAACTTTCCACTATGCAAGCAGCTTTAGCTTATTATGATGCACAAAAGGAATACTCTGAGCAAGATAGGAATGGAGATGGCGTACTAGAATATGCACAACAATTTATCAGTACTCCAGGTAAGAAAGATGGCTTATATTGGCAAGCCAAACCAGGTGAAACAGAGAGCCCGTTAGGCTCACTTTTTGCCAATGATAAACCTGAGGGTGCCTACCATGGTTATTATTATAAAATATTGAAGATACAGGGTGAAACTGCTCGTGGTGGAAGCTACAACTATATGCTGGGTGATCATATGAAATATGGTTTTGCTTTAGTTGCCTGGCCTGCAGAATATGGGGACTCGGGTGTGGTCAGTTTTTTAATCAGCCATGATGGTGTTCTTTATGAAAAGAATCTTGGCACGGATACTGACCAGCTTGTTGCTGAAATGAATAGTTTTGATCCTGGAGATGGCTGGCTTCGTTCAGAGGAAACTCCCTGATAACAAACAAAATAACAACTTTAAAAAGTTTGCCATACATTAGTCGCCATGAACTTTTGAGCATGGCTGATGAGATACTTGAAAATTTAAATTAGTCACTTTCAAAGTATGTCCATATTTTTATTGACTCTGCTTAAAGAAGAAAAACAGACCTGGAGAATAATATGTTAAAACAATTTTTGTTGGCTTTTTGCGCCTTGAGTTTTGCCTTATCATCAACCGCTTTTTCAGCGCCCAATAAAAATAATCAATGAAATGTTGTTGACACCTGTATGAACGCTTCTACTGGCTTTAAATCTCTCTGTCTATTGTATTAATAAATACTGTATGGGGGAAACTTTGTATTGCTCAATACGCTCCAGTTTTTTAAACTGCATAAAAAATAATTTTCTTTTTGATGTGAGAACGTTTGCTTCTGCATCTGGCATCGAAATTTTTTTACAATTAACACATTAAATGAACCTCTTAATAACGATTTAAGGAATATGCATGAGTAATCAGCAAGAAAATACATTCAATGAACAAGTAGAAAAAAGTGTCATAAATCTCACAATAAAACTGGGTATTTTATTATTACTTTTTTATTGGTGCTTTAGTATCCTTCAACCCTTTCTGGTTCCAGTGGTGTGGGCTGTTGTCATTGCTGTTTCTATGTATCCGCTTTATTTAATGATGTTGGTAAAACTTAATGGGCGTAAAGGTTTAACAGGTACAATTTTTACTCTTATCACCTTAGCATTATTATTAGTACCTGTGTTTATGCTGTCAGGTTCAATGGTTGATGGTGTTCAAAGTTTATCAAAAGCACTGGAAGATGGAACTTTATCTGTTCCGGCACCTTCTGCAGATGTTAAAGAATGGCCTTTGGTCGGTGAGAAAATCTATAATGCCTGGCATCTGGCATCAGTGAATATTGATCAGGCCATTGTGAAATTTACACCGCAACTTAAAGCAATGAGCAAAACTGTTTTTTCAGCTATCATGGGCGGTGGTGCCGGAATACTGCAATTCTTTATTTCCATTATTATTGCGGGTGTTTTTATGGTTAATGCAGAAGGCAGTGTTAAAGCAGTCCAGAATTTTATGACCAGACTGTCACCAAAAAATGGTGCAGAATTTGTCAAAATGTCTGGTGCAACTATACGCAGTGTTGCTCAGGGTGTAATTGGTATTGCTATTGTTCAGGCAGCTTTTGTTGGTCTTGGTTTTTGGGCTGTTGATGTACCAGGTGCCGGACTCTGGGCTCTGTTAGTGCTGATCCTCTCCATTGCGCAATTACCCCCTATGATTGTGATCCTTCCAGTTCTGCTTTATGTATTCTCTTTAGAAGATGTATCAACAGTGACGCTGGTGATATTTACTGCCTGGAGTGTACTTGGTGGTCTTCTTGATGGTATCTTAAAACCTTTTGTTATGGGGCGCGGTATGGATGTACCTATGCTGGTGATTTTGCTCGGCGCAATTGGTGGAATGATTGTCTCAGGCATTTTAGGTTTATTTATTGGTGCCATTATTTTAGCTTTGGGATATATGCTTTATACACAGTGGTTAGTAGATGATGAAGTGAAGCAGGAAGCAGTCTAATTCTATAAATTAACGGGTTTTTATCAGGACGTTGTTTTATTTCAATCTGCTTTCACAGATCCATTTTTAAAATTATCGTATGATGAACCTGACTACTCTTATTCATGGGTTCCAGATAAGTTGAGTTAAAAATTAATTTTGATGATATATAATTAGTGCCATCCATAAATAAGGCGAATGAATTCGCCTGAAAATATTAATTTATGGATGGATATTAATCAGGAATTTAAAAAAAGGCACTGTCATAATGAATTTAAACAACAAATTTACCGGTTTAATTTTCCTTTCCTTATTGTTTTTTACCTGGGCTGTCACTTCATCTGCCGGTGTGCCGGTGGCGAGTGCCTCATTAGACGAAGCGACAATTGACTGGCTTCAAGTGGGCATGGGCTTATTTGGTGGTCTTGCACTTTTTCTTGCTGGTCTGGATATGCTCTCTGAGGGCTTGAAAAAAGCAGCCGGGGAAACTTTAAAAATATTATTATCAAAATTAACCACCAACCGTTTTATGGGCGCTCTTACCGGTGCTTTTGTGACGGGTGTATTAAATTCATCTTCTGTTACAACGGTTCTTGTTGTGAGTTTTATTACTGCGGGTGTTATGACTCTGAGTCAATCCGTTGGCGTCATAATGGGGGCCAATATCGGCAGTACAGTTACGGCACAATTACTGGCTTTTAATCTTTCCGCTTACGCTTTATTACCCATTGCCATTGGTTTCTTTATGACTTTTACCGC
>JAPVVU010000241.1 GCA_028571885.1 Gammaproteobacteria bacterium
AGCAGAGACAGCCAATATAAAATAGCAATTTGACTTAAAAAACCAGCTGCCAATGATAGAGAACCAATAATCAAAGATGTATGGATAATGACCACAAATTGATTTCCACCAGGAATCAATTGCCCTATCATCACTGGGATAAATTGATACAAAGCCCCAATCATTACCATTAGCATAAAGCCAATTGTCATTAAATGTGTTAATGCCAGAGCGTTGGGTAACCAGCGGGATGTCCAGATTTGGGGACCAGAATACAGGATCAATAAAGCAGCCAGTATACCAAAAACAGGCGCTGTCAGAATAAATCTCAACGGAATGAGAATTGGGGGAATCGTGTTAAGTGAGAGGCCTTTGGTATTCATATTAAAAGCAATTCATTTTTCATGAATGATTTATTTACACTCTCTTAATTAACAGAAAAAAAATAAAATATCAGTACTTAGAATTTATTTGAACAGTAATGACTAAGCGATGTATCTTTTTTATCCCAGATAATTATTTCCCATAAGACAGGCTCACAAGAAAGACTTTGATTTTGAGTGATTTTAAAATCAAAGCCATTTTCCTGTAAAAATTGTAATAATGGTAAGGGTTTTTTTCGATGCAGCATACGAATATACTCGCCTGCTTTCATCTGTAGCAGGAGCTGTATCACCTCCTCAAATGGTTGAGGTGGGTCATAATCACTGACATCAATAAATAATTCTTTGGGCTGCTCTTTCAAGGATTACCTTAAACATATTCTGATTTATACAGCGTTCAAATAGAAAATTATTGTTCTCTCATGCGTTCAATAATATCAACTGCATCAGGTATGGATTGATCGGTCATGGGATATAGAATCTGTTCTTCTTTCATATTATGCTGCTGCATGGTGACCATCAATGTTTCTGTCAATGCCAGAAATTGATCTTTATCTTTATTCTCAGCTGCTTTGTTTACTTCATTGACTAATGCACGCATCTGTTCATGTTCCATACGCATCATTTGTGTCGGACCGCCCGTCATACCGGTGACGGTCTCAAATTCTGGAAAGAGAATAGTTTCTTCACGCGAGAAATGCTTTTCCAGTTCACTGGCAAACTCATTCCATAGTTCAACGCCCTGCTCCCAATCGCCATTAGCGACGGATTCTTCCGCCCTGGCGAATTGTTCGTCACATTCTTTATGCTGGCTTGTCATAAATGTACTAATTGTTGATGTCAACAAGGGGAACCTCTCAATACTCGTTCTAATCAATATAGGTTTAGTGTGGAGGAAATTTTACAATTATGCGCCAAAGTTGCCTTAATCCATGTCAAGGATTTTTTTTTGATTGGCAAGGATTTGATGGGAGTTGCCGCGAAAGATCACTTTATTTTGTTTGTTTTCTAACTGGTAGTCATACATTGGATCATAATAGAGGCTAAGTAATGATTCAATCCAGATGCGATGCAGATCAACCTGCCCAGACGATTGATGTTCTTCAAGTGCCGTGGTCATTTGTTGACTGATTTTCTGATAACGCTCACCACCCAGACGTTTTTTTATCCTTTCCAGACTCGCCATCAGATATTCAGCAAACAGTTTAAAGGCATCATCTTCCGGTGAGTTACAGTAATTATTATAATAGTTTTCCAGATCAATAACGTAATCTTTGAGAGTGATATTAATTCTGTATTGAAGATCTTCTTCGAGCACAACCAGGTGTGATTGCTTCATTTTTTGCTGTAAGGATAGCGGTAGAGAAATACGGCCAATCATTCGACCTTCATCTTCAAGCCAGAATTGATTCATGCCTCTGGCACGATATTTCATCAATGCAATAGACAAGTTGTTTTCAAAATTTATTTGTGAGGGTTGACCATCGGGAAAACGCCCGAAGCTGGATCCTCTATGATGAGCAAAGCCTTCCAGATCAATAGCACCATTTAATTCTTTTAATAACCAGGTTTTGCCTGTGCCAGTTTTGCCGCCTAAAATAACAAATCGGGATTCAGCAATAGAGTGTTCTAATTCATCCAGCAGAACTCGCCTCATGGCTTTGTAGCCGCCGTTAACCAGGGGTAAGTCAACACCACTTTCTTTTAACCATTGCTGTGCTGTTCTGGAACGCAAGCCCCCTCTAAAACAATAAAGATAACCATCAGGGTTCTCTTTTGCAAAAGCTTGCCACTGAGCAATACGCTGTTCTTTGAGTTCACCACTGACCAGTTGATTGCCCAGTTTTATGGCGGCATCCTGACCATTTTTCTTATAACGAATACCAACTTCATGACGTTCCTGATCATTCATAAGAGGATGATTTACCGCATTAGGAAATGCCCCCTGAGCAAATTCAACGGGCGCCCGAACATCCATTAGAGGAATATCATTCAATAATATTGAACGAATTAAGTCTCTATCAATCGGATTTGACATAAAAATTTATCCTGCCTTCTTATACTAAAACATTTAACTTGCGAGCTTAACCTGAGAGCTTAAATAAGTGTTCCTAATCACTAGGATAAGGGCTTGTAAGGAAATAAATTTCCAACCATCCCTAAAAGGTGAACACTGAGTCTATGAATATAGGATGTATTATTTTGTGATTTGACGCAGTCCGAACAAAAAAATACATCCTATATTCATAGACGGTTTCTGCGTCAGAAATACTCACTATTTCCCCTCATGGGGCCTACTTTTGGTGGAGCCGCAATTTAACCTGTGAGCTTAATAAAGTAAGCAGATGAATCTCTTTCAACAATATCACCAATAATCACAGCCTGAGAATAACCAGAAGAATGCAATTTTAAAAGACACTCTTGTGCTTTATCTCTTGATATTCCTGCCAGCAAACCACCCGCAGTTTGAGGATCAAATAATAAAGGATAATTCAGATGTTCAGAGAACGTTTCAATATTCGAGATAGCACGTTTAAGATGAATATTTTCTTCCTGTAGTGAGCTGAAAATGCCTGCCTTAATCATTTCATGGGCCCCGCTTAGAACTGGCAAAGTAGATAAATTAAGCCGGGCATAAACATTGGAAGCTTTAAGCATTTCGACCAGATGCCCCAAAAGACCAAACCCAGTAATATCAGTGCAGGCACGGGAAGCAAATTCTTTAAAAATATCTGCAGCGGCCTTATTGGAATGCAGCATATGTTCAATGGCTTTATCTATCCATCGTCCCTTTGCTTTAAAACGCATATTGGCTGCAAGCAATGTACCCGTTCCCAGAGGCTTGGTTAAAATGAGCACATCATCATGTCTCAGCCCCGATTTTGTCATCATTGAATCTTTAGCAGCAAAGCCATTAACACTCAGGCCAAAGGCCATATCAGCGCCTTCACCCGTATGACCGCCAAGCAGAGTCATATTGTTTTCATTAAGCACTTCCAGTGCACCGGACATAATTTGAAACAGCTCATCTTCAAGGATCTCTTCTAATGAGTAAGGCAGAGTCACCAGTGCCAGCGCAGAATGTGGTATAGCGCCCATGGCAAACAAATCACCGAGTGCATGATTAGCGGCAATTTTTCCCAACAGATAAGGATCATTGATAAAGGTTTTAAAATAATCCAGAGACTGCACCAATAACTGTCCTTCCGGCACTTCAATAACCGCTGCATCATCCGCCTGATCCAGTCCCAGAATAACCCCATCATTGTTATCATTTTTATAAATAGCGATTAAGCGATCCATAACACGCGTTAAAACAGTGCTGCCTACCTTTGCACCACATCCGCCACAACGCATGGGGATCTCTTGTAGACGTTTTAGAGCAGCTTCATCAACCATATTCTGATGAATACCAATATCACTGGTATTTTTCATTTCAGGTAGTTCACTGAATAAATTCATGAATCGAACATCAATCCAGTTCTTATACTTCCATACCCAACTACCCTGGAAGGCCAGAAAACCTCTGGAGGCAACAGCGGTTTTATCAGCACAATTGAGCAGACTTAAAAAATGTTTTTGTGGTCTATAGGCTTTAAGTCGCTGACCATTCACAAAGCGTCTGATGTTTGCAAATAAAGGCGCTCCCTGTCTGACAGCATAGACACCTGATTTTGGTCTGGGGTGATTAACCATGGATGCAATATCACCCACGGCAAAAATATTAGGATGCGAAATGGACTGCAGATAATCATTAACCTGAATGAACCCTCGGTTATCAACAGACAGGCCAGATTCAGCGGGCCAGTCGGCTGAACTGGCAGTTGTACTCCAGACAATGGCATCCGCCTGAACCCGCGTCCCGTTACTACAAAAAAGAGTTTTCGTATTATCATTATCTGCCAGCGTTGTATCTATAGAAATACCTTTAATCAAAGAGTCCAGATAGACCTTAATACCTCGTTGTTTAAAAAGTTTTAAGATCCTCTTTTTTACCGAGTTATTGTGCGCAGGTAATAGGGTTTTGGCTGCGCTTAAGAGTACGTATTGAATATCTTTATCCGCATGTCCCTTGCGTTTGAGTTCGTATTGTATGCGGTGCTGGATAGATAAAATAAGTTCAACACCACTGGCACCACCACCGACAACAGCAATTGTACTGAACTTATCATCACTTAAAACCTGATGAATAATTGTTTCCAGATGTACAATAAACTGTTTAACGGGTTTAACGGGAAAGGCTAATTCTTTTACGCCGGGAATATTAAAATCATCAGGTGTTGAGCCAATATTTATCGACAGTAAATCATATCTAATCGGCGGACGATTATCAGAGTAAATTAACTGTTTTTGGGTATCAATACTGGTGACTTTTGAATGGTATAGACGGCAATGAGCGAATTCAGATAATGGCCTTAAGTCGAGGTGAACATCATCATAAGTATATTGCCCCGCAATAAAGCCCGGCAGCATCCCCGAATATGGCGTATGAATATCACTGCTTAATAATGTCAGCCTCAGTCCAGGCAAGGGATCCATGGCAAACATCTTCAATAAGCCAACGTGACTATGCCCTCCGCCAATCAGAACTAATTCTTTAACAGCAATATCAGGAGGGTTATTCACCAAAAGAACCTTATATTTATTGAAGTTTAATGAATCCTGAATAAATCAGGATAGAAAGCAAGTTAGGAGCATGATAAAAAACGGAGTAATTTTAACAAAAAAGTGATTTTTTTACCAGATATAGAGAATAGGATGCGAGCCAGTCCGGCAACGTCGAAGAGCCCCGGATAAGCTAATCAGTATATCCTGAAATCGCTTTTAAAGGGCTTTATCCGAACGCTTATTGGGTTTTCTTAAGTGTATTGACCAAACTTAATCGGACATTATTTAAAAAAGGTCTCGATAAAATCTGACGAACAACCAAAAATTAAATATTCCGGATCCGTCCC
>JAPVVU010000242.1 GCA_028571885.1 Gammaproteobacteria bacterium
CCAAAAGTAGGCCCCATGAGGGGAAATAGTGAGCATTCATTATTTAATGATCCGCATTAGAACCTGGCGTTTATTATTGTGCTCGGACTGCGTCAAATCGCCCAATAATAAACACCAGTTTCTAATGCTCATTGTTTAGGAACAGTTATTTAGTCAGGTGATTTGATTAAGTTTGCTAAATTAATTAATTCAGACAAATTTTTAGCACCCATCTTTTCCATTGCTTTTGCACGATGAATTTCAACGGTTCTGGTGCTGATATTTAATTCATAAGCAATGACTTTATTCAGTTTGCCGGTAACAACTTCAGAAAAAATTTCATTTTCTCTGGGGGTTAGTGAATCGTATTTAGTCTGTGCATCCTGCCTGACATCATGAACATCATGGCGTTTGGTATTAATTTCCATTGCCTGTGATATACGATCCAATAATTGCTGATCACTAAAGGGTTTTTGCAGAAAATCAATGGCACCATTTTGTACTGCCTTAACGGCCATAGGTATTTCACCATGACCTGAGATCATGATAACGGGAAGCAGTGTTTCCATGCTGGCCAGTTTTTCCTGTAAGTCCATACCGCTCATGCCGGGCATACGAACATCCAGAATCAGACAACCCTTGCGCTCATGCTCAAACTGATTAAAAAAAAGATCGGCAGATTCAAAACATTCTACGCTATAACCGACAGACTTGATGAGCAGACGAAGTGCTGCTCTGACATCAGGCTCGTCATCAACAACAAAAACAGTTTGTTTTTTGCTGCTATCTGAAAGTGCAGAATTTGGGGCTTGATTTGGCAAGTCTATCTCCATAAATTATTGACAGTTTTTGGCATTATTTGAGTTAAGCGGCAAACAAATCGTGACAACTGTTGGGCATTGATTGTCGTGTGGATTTTCTTTTGGGGTATTATCAGAAATAATACTGATACTGCCATTATGTAAGCCGATAATATGATGGCACATTGACAAGCCAATGCCAATACCATTCTTTTTAGTGGTGGTAAATGGTTCAAATAGCTTTTTCTGAATTTCTTCAGGGAATCCCGGACCATTATCTGCAATGACTATTTCGTAGTGTGACTCATCATGCAGGCGGGTCGTCAAAATAATTTCAGGAAACTCGGTAGAATGTTCCATGACGGCATCAATTGCATTATTAAGCAGGCTAAAGATCACTTGTCTCATTTGAACTTTATCGATGCATAATGTCATATATGAGGGTTCATAATGAGTGACTAATTTAATAAATGATGCAGGGCTGTCTAACTCAGTTAAATGGATGCTTTCCTGGATGAGATGATTCATGCATACATTTTGATAATTCAATGTATTGGTATTAAGCTGAGCGCGCACGTTTTTTATTATTTGCCCTGCATTTTCAGCATTGACAACAACTCGTTGCATCGCTTTGTCTATCTCATCAGAAGAGGCATTGTGTTGGTAGAGACGCTGCATTGCCTGAGTATAAGATATGATGGCGGTCAGGGGCTGATTTAATTTATCCGCAAGAGAACTGGAAATTTCTCTCATGGCACTCAGGCGAGAAAACTGTTTTAACTCTTTGAAATTTTTTTTATAAGCTGAAGCCTCTTTATGTGCTGAAGATTCTTTATAAGCTGAGGGCTCTTTATGAGCTGAAGGCTCTTTACCAGCTGAAGGCTCTTTATAGGCTGAAGGCTCCTCATTAATGGTATTCAGTGTGATTAAATAAAATTCTTTTTGCTCAGTCGTACTCACTTTAGGGAGGGCTTCAAGGCTGTCTTCAGGGTTAATGATCATTTTTAACACAAAAGAGCGGGTTCTCTGGTTGTGCTTAAAACGTATATTGAACTTAATGGCTGATGAATGATTATGGAGTTTGTCGAGGGCGTTATGAAAATCTTGCTTATTGAGATCCTCTGATAATTTTATCACATTTGCTGATTTAAGAAAGCCAGGGCTAAAAAACTTATCAGCCTCCTGGTTATGGTAGTGAACCAGGCCATTTTTATCGACAATAAGTATGGCCACAGGCAGACACTCTAATATTGTCTGAGGGGCAAGTTCTAATGTTGGGTTATGCATATTTTTCAGAAGACCATTTTTATCAATTTCAGGCAGAGTTGTTGTTATTTAATACCCGCCTTATTTTGCACTGTAACCATTATCGTTTAGCCGGTTGTTGTTTACAATATGTAGAAACCGAAGGTAGTATAGAAAGCGTTTAGATTGAGTCGAAGTTTACTTCATACCTGCTCTGTCTTATCCTGTATGGGCACTTTTATGCAATATTATTGTCCAAAAGACGTTCTATATAATGTATAGATACTAATATTAGTCTTTTTTGCATCTAATACAGGATAAGGCAAGTATGCAGTAAACCTCAACCCGGCCTGAAAACGTATGTATTTCGCCGTGATAGTTAAAAAAGTGATAGTTAAAAAAAGTAATTAAAATAAATAGTTAAATGATATGTCAAAAAAACTGTTCCATTCTCTAAAATTTCAAATTACCGCCGTATTAGGCATTCTATTGTCTCTATTTTCATTTGCGATCACTTATACACTGTATAACATTGATGAACGAGAGAAAGAGATGGCTGCACTGCATTTGATTAATCGTTTGCAGCTAATCACCAACTATATGGACATGCAGAGTTTTAACTATCTAAAAAATGCGCCGCAAAACAGCAGCGCTTATAAACGTGATATTAATTTGTATTATGACGACTTAAAAGGGCAGCTCAACAAAAAAAATGACATTATTACCTGTTTTTCTGATGAGCATTTAACCGCTGAACTTGTTGAGATGGATAACGGTGTCGATCTGAACCTGGATGAGAAAACCAAAAAAACACTCAATCGTTTACAGGAGACCTGGAATATTTATTATAAAGAGTTAAGTGCGACTTTAGGGGAGAGAAATGATTCACCAAAATTAGCTGCTGCAGCACAATACATTTCTGAAAACCAGAAAAATATAAAAAACATTGAAGATGTTGTGGTTACGCAATTACAACAGGATCTAAAAAATCGTATTAACTGGATTAATTATGTCAATAAAATGATATTGGCGATCGCATTTATGGTTGCTTTAATCACCATAGCAGGATTTTATATTAAAGTGATTATTCCATTGAATCGAGCGATGGAAGGTTTTAATCGGGTGGCAAAAGGTGATTTTGGTCATCAGATTGTTATTAATAGTGATAACGAGATCGCATCGATTGTAAGAAGTTTTAACCATTTGTCCCAACGACTGAATTCAATTTTTCAGTTGATTCACAAAGTTCAGCAAGGTAATGATCTGGATTCTACCCTGGGCTTTATTGCGGAGCAATTTGCTTCCATCCTGCCAATAAACTGGACCAGCGTTTTATTGCACAATGGTAATGCCACTATGTTGGAACTGCAAAAAGCCTATATGGACGGTAAGCCGCATATTTTACCCAGAACTCATTTTACGGTAGAAGGCACCTTATTGGAAAAGGCCATTAATAGCGATAAACCGCTATTGATCTCAAATCTTCAGGAGACGGCAGCAAAGAATAAAAAATATGTATTTTTGAGGTTGCTGGCAAAAGAAGGCATGAACAGTGCAATTTTTTTACATCTGACTCAGGAAACACAAGTGCCGGGTATGCTGATTTTTGCTTCAAGGGAAGCTGATGCCTACAATGAAGAACACATAGAATTACTCAGTAATATTGCTCATCTGGTGACTCATAGTTTTGGTAAAACAGTTAAAATGGCGGAGCAAAGACGTCTGGCGGCGATAGGCGAATTTACATCGGGTATTGTTCATGAAGTTCGTAATCCATTGACAACAATCGGCCTGGCTCTAAAATATTTTGCACGCCAGGAACTGGATGAAGACGGTACTGAATGGGCAGAAATTTCTAATCGTGAATCGGCACGAATGGGACGTTTACTGGAAGATATTCTGCTCTATGCAAAGCCGGTGAAACTGGATTTAAAAGCAATTAATCTACTGGATTTTGTCAGTCATTTTATTAGCACCAATAAGGCCATAGGGGAAGCAAAAAAACTACATCTGCAAGCACCTAATGAAGATCAGGAGGCAATCTATGATAGTCAATTACTGGTCAGAGCAGACAGCGATCGCTTGAACCAGATTTTATTAAATATATATCGTAATGCAGCCGAAGCCGCTGATGATGCCAGTCAGATTCGATGCTCATTAATAAGCAACCATGAAGCATGTACAGTAACAATTAATATTAATAATCAGGGTAAAGTTATCCCTGAAGAAATTTTACAACGTATAGGCGAGCCCTTTTTTACCACCAGGAGCCGCGGTACAGGTTTGGGAATGGGTATTGTAAAACGCATGGTGGAAGCACATAGTGGTAATCTGAAAATAGCATCATCTGCTGAGCAGGGTACTGATGTGACCATTACCCTGCCTTATATCGGCACTAGTTGAGGTGAATGGTTAAACGAATAGTTAAGCGAGGCCCTTACAACTCGCCTTGATTAATTGAATGGCCTGATGCGGATCTTTAAGCAGTTTAAGTTGAGAAAAAATTTCTTCAGCCTGAGTGTAGTTAGGCATTAACCATTTAACCCATAACTTGAGACGTGGGGCGATGTAGCGTTTATTGAGATTAGGATTATGGCTCATCAATTGATATAAATTCTCTAGAATTAAGCACAGTTCCTGCCAGCTTAAAGGTTGTATTGCTTTATTCTCAAGCGAGTATTTGATTTGTAATGCTAAATCGGGTGTTACCATTGCACCTCTGCCCAACATGACACTGTCACAACCACTGCGTTCTTTGCAGTTAAAATAATCTTCAACACTCCAGATTTCACCATTTGCTATCACTGGAATATTGAGCAATTCTGAGATGGGTGCTAATGCATCCCAATAGGCTGGTGGACGATAGCCATCTTTTTTTGTTCTTGCATGAATGGTGACCCAGTCTGCTCCCCCGTTTTGGATAGCTAAGGCATTCTCATGAGCCAATGACTGATCGTCAAAACCAAGGCGCATTTTAGCCGTCACTGGGATGTTTTCCGGCACAGCCTTGCGTACAGCGCTGACCAGCTGATTAATTCGTTCAGGATATTTTAGTAAGCTGGCACCGCCATCTCTTCGGTTGACAGTTTTAGCCGGGCAGCCAAAATTGAGATCAATTCCTTTAGCACCTAATTGAGCTGCCCTGGCAGCATTTTCTGCCATTGCAGTATTGTCACTGCCCAGTAACTGTAAAAAAATGGGTGTTCCAGATTTTGTATGGCTGATGGTTCGATAGCTTTCGCTTTTTAACTCTAATTTTAACTCTGGTTTTACTTCGGG
>JAPVVU010000243.1 GCA_028571885.1 Gammaproteobacteria bacterium
TAAACATACTTCTCTTAAACAAAGAGTCCCTGCAAATATCACCCGTTTTACCTTCGAGCTGACAGGTTCTTCAGAAGAATTGCGCGTGCTTGAGTTTGAAGGTAAAGAAAGCATCTCCAGACCCTTTGAATACAATATTGTATTAGCCACAAAAAACGACTTACTCAGCCCTGAACATTTTATGGGGAAATCAGGCCTGCTGACCTTTGTTGCTTATGAGCAAAATGAATTACTGCAGGGTGATATCTCTCAATTTGAACAATACAGTGAACAGGGTGATTTTTTTCTCTACCGGCTCACACTCGTACCGCGTTTCTGGTTCCTGAAAAAACGGCATAATCATCGGATATTCCAGGCACTAAGTGTCCCTCAAATTATAGAGCAGATCTTCAATGATGCCGGCATCAGCTCTGATTATTATGAATTGCGCTTAACGGGTGATTATTCCCCCAGAGAATACTGTGTTCAATATGATGAAAGTGAATTTGATTTCATCTCCCGACTAATGGAAGAACACGGACTGCATTATCATTTTGAACACCAGCTGGATAAACATATCATGGTGATTGCCGATCACAATGGTGCATTTCCCTTTATCGCCATTGATAAAAATGTTCAGTATCATCCTGTTGACAGCCTAAATGCAGACAAAGAAGTCATTAATCGTTTTCATAAATGCTTTCAGGTACAGCACGGCAGTGTGCATTTCAGAGAATACTCATTTAAAAAACCACTGGACAGATTAAATAATCATCAACAGGCAGAATATGATACTGCTTTAGAAGACTATCACTTTCCGGGGGATTATGATCCGCACGTCTCAGCGTTGAAACCATCCGGTGAAAAAAAGACTGCACTCAAATTACAGCAGCACCAGAGCTTTCGGGAAAAAAGTGAACTGAAAAGCAATTGTCAGCGTTTGCGTGCCGGGATGCGTTATGAGCTGTATGACAACCCAAATGGTCAATATAATCAGCAATATCTGCTCACCCAGATCAAACATAAAGCCAGGCAACCTCAGTCATTAGATGAGTACGGTGCTGGTAATGCAGGGACGTATCACAATGAAGGTCAATGTATACCAGCCAAAACACCTTATAAAGCCCCCGTTAAACATAAAAAACCAGGCTTAATTGGTTATCAAAGCAGTACCGTCACGGGGCCGTCAGGTGAAGAAATCTACACCAATGAACACGCCCAGAGTAAAGTACAATTCCCCTGGGACAGAGAAGGACAACAGGATGAAAAAAGCAGCTGCTGGTTGCGCACCACACAGATCTGGGCGGGTAGAAACTGGGGCAGCCTGATCCTGCCCAGAATGGGACAAGAAGCCAAAGTCGGCTATATTCACGGCGATCCCGACCGTCCACTGATCACCGGACGACTCTATAACGAACGCCAGAAACCACCCTATGAATTAGCCAGACACAAAACCCGCAGCACCTTTAAAAGCAATTCAACCATGGGCGGCAAAGGTTACAACGAAATCCGCATCGAAGACCGCAAGAGTCAGGAACAAGTTTATTTTCACGCAGAAAAAGATCTGGACATTCGAGCCAAATATGATCGCAGAGACATCATCAACCATGATCGCCATTTGATTGTGGATAATAACCGATACGAACACATAAAAGGCAACTCCCACCATACAATCGATAACAATCAAAACGAAAAAACCGGGCAGGATCATTCCATCAGCATCGGCCAGACACAGCACAGTAAAGCTGGACAGGCCGTATTAACTGAGGTGGCACAAAATATACACTTCAAAGCGGGAAAAAAAATCATCCTCGAAGCGGGCGTAGAACTCACCATCAAAGCCGGCGGCGGATTCATCAAAATCGACCCCTCAGGCATCACGGCACAAGGTGCCGCAATTAACTTCAATAGCGGCACCGGTGCAGGCTTCGCCGCCAAAGCTGCCCCCACGAAGCCCTCCATCGCAGTTGAAGCAGACAAGGACAAGCCCGGCCAGAAATTCAAACCCATACCACCACAAGCCATCAAAGAAGCAGAAAGCATCGGTTTCAAAGGCGAAGTCTCAAGACTCCTGCAGGCGGGAAGTGATAATAAACAAGGCGTTTGTATTCCCTGTATACTTAAAGCACAGGCAAAACAGGAGGTGATTTCAAAAGTACTGCCCAATATCATCAATGCCGGCCCTGAAAATCCATTGAATCCATTGCCCTTAGAACCACTTAACAAAGCAAAAGAAAAGCACTGGATTGAACTTGAACATCAGACTCGTTTTCCCAATGATAAAGATCAGATAGAAGCCGCCAAAGGCGCGAACTATCGACTCACTCTACCGACAGGTCGCCAGATAACAGGCCAGCTTGATGACAATGGTTCTGCCCGACATCAGCAAATGCCCTCAGGTGTTTATAGTGTTGAATATGAACCGGATATCGAAATAGAAATCAGAACCAAACAGACAGAAATCCAGCAAGTACTGAACAGCATCCTGCGCGAAGAGCACAAAGAATCCGCCGCCATAGAAAAGAAACTTCAAAATGCACGCTTCTATGGTTTAGACTTCCCTGGCAGTAATGCTCTGGCACAGGCAGAATTGTACAAAAAAGCGTCGGAGAATGGCTTCTGGAATGGTCTGACCGGTTTGGCAAATTTTGCCTGGGACCTGCTTAAAGGTGCCGGGAGTCTGATGTATGAGCTGGCCTTGAGAACTAATCCTATCACGGCTCCCTTTAAATTCAGGGAAGATTTAAAAGCCTTAAAAGCGACCCATAAAGAACTGCAGCAATTTGCCGATGAAGAACTGGAAGTTTATGCGGCATTGCTCAGTGATAAAGACACACATCAATTATTTAAACAATTCAGTGTAGACTATCTCGATGCCCAGCATTCTTTAGAATATACAGAAACAGGCGGTCAGGTTGCTTTTGACATATTGCTGACTATATTCACAGCAGGCGCAGGCGCTGCTGCCAGTGCCCGGCATTTAGCCAAACTCAAAAAACTGAAACCATTGTTACAGCAGTTAATGAAATTATTAAAACGCAAACGGGCAAAAGGTCAGTTTAAAGGGGTGCAGGATACGAGGATTGATTCAAAGAATGAATTGAAATCTGATGTAAAATCAAGTAAGAAGGTTGGGGCAAAGAAAATAGCAGCGACTACAGCTGACAGTGTAAACGAAAAACTACAAAAATATCTTCTTGATCTAAATCATCCTGCTGGAGGTAGCAAAGCAAAGTGGTTTAAACAGGCTCTTGGCTTTACTCAAGACAATTTGGATGACTTAGCGAAACAAATACAGTTTGATCCTTCTAAAGCGATTCAGACTGGTGTAACGGAATATGGTACTAAGTTTAATCAAGTAATTAAAATTATTGGGGCAAATGGTAAGAAAATTGATGTGACATTTGCGTGGATTCGGAATAATGATGGGGTCGTTCGTCTTGTAACGAGTATCCCAACTCCAAAATAGGAACTTAAATATGTATGATGAATATGAAACATTTATTCTTGCGAAAGAACTTGCGAATAAGACAATTCCAAAAGGAACACGTGGCGTTGTACTGATGGTTCTTGATACTGCACCCTATACCTATGAAGTAGAATTCCCAGATGGGAAAGGTGGGAACCTTGGGGAGGAGTTAACATATACGATTACAGAACAATTTATGCAACATGAAAATTATGACACCTGAAATGAAGGAAAAATTATTATTAAGAAAATTTGAGGCTTTAGAGTGTTTTTTTGCGCAAAACATTTGCCCTGTGCTATATTTATTGAGATTAAATATTGTTTAAATGAGATGAAAAATGAAAACATATATCTGTGTTACTTGTGGTTTTATATACAGTGAAGAATTAGGCATACCAGAGGAAGGTATTGCTTCGGGAACGAAATGGGAGGATGTACCTGATTCCTGGGCCTGTCCAGACTGTGGTGCCCCAAAGTCTGATTTTAATATGGAGGAAGTTAATTAATCTGAGAGCTGGATAAAAATTCCTGATACTAAAAATAAAAATCAGATAGAGATTAACCATCTAAGGGGTGTGCATAAATGCCCCCTGGATATTTTAATTGGTCAGATAGTGTATCAATTTACTCAATCTCTTTATTTTTGCTGGTGTCCTTGGTTGGTGAATTTTTAGAGGAATTACCGGCAATATCTAAGGAAACAAATATCAATATTGCCGGGAGAAATAATATAACCAATAGAAATAGGAAAGAATAGAAACTACCACCTCCAATAAAAGTTAATAAGGCGGATATTCCAACATCTAAGATTATGGATTTAATTGTAAGATTCATATCATTCCCCTGTTTAAATATTGCTCATTATAATCCATAATAAAAAAACCATAAATACCCACCATTAAAAAACATTAACTTTCCTGTAAAAAAAATCAGTGCATATCAAATATTCAACTGCTGGATTAACAGACATTGATATTAACGCACTGGCTGTTAATCAGTGTTCACCCGGTTATCAATGTTTTGTGCAAAAAGCGATACGACTTTTTTAGAATACATCTCTAGTTGTTATGATACCTGTCAATTACATATATAAAGAACAATAGTACAATAAAAATGTAGTAGAGTTTTATTTTAACTTTTATATTTTGTTTTAATACGGAGGGAATTAACTGAAGAAGGAGAGTTAGTCATGAAAAGAATTATTTTAATGATTATCGCATTTTTGTTAACAATTTCTTCTGGTGCTTTGGCCTATGATAAGATGATGGCTGAGAGTTATGCTCAGTACTTCAAACCATTTTCGGAAAAAGCAACTTCCAAATCATTGCACATGATCAAGACAGCCGATTTTGTAAAAGGTGTCAGGGCTGGAAAATTATTTGTGATTGATGTCAGAACTCCTGGGGAAACAGGGATCTTTGGCATTACAATTCCTGAAAGTGTTGCCATTCCAATGGATCAGGTCTTCAGGGCAGAAAATCTTGCTCTTTTACCAACAACCGGGAAAATTGTTATTGTATGTAAAGCGGGTCATCGAGCAATGGCTGTGAGTACCGCATTACGTCATATAGGCTTTGACAATGTATATAGTCTGAAACTTGGCATTCAGGATTTAGCGAAGTATCTTTCACCAAAAACTGCCTATTAATTAATGGCTTTTGCCGGAGGATAATTATTATTATTTTTCGGCAAAAAATAGAAAATCAAATAGTAATTATTCAGCATGTATTTATTAATTACCCGTGTTAAGCCTATGGTCACTCATTTTTCTGACTTTGCTTTCTGTTATGAGAAGACACTTCGTTCAGACAAACAAAGTCAGAAAAATAAGCAA
>JAPVVU010000244.1 GCA_028571885.1 Gammaproteobacteria bacterium
CCGCAAGGTCAACCTTTGACACAAAATATTGTCAAAGAACTGAGTGAAAATGAACAGCTGATATTACTGGCTGGGCGCTACGAGGGTGTCGATGAACGCCTGATTGAACATTATGTCGATTATGAATGTTCAATTGGAGATTATGTGCTCAGTGGCGGCGAACTGCCTGCAATGGTTTTGATTGATAGCTTAATCCGGTTGATTCCAGGTGCTCTCGGGCATAACGAGTCAGCACTGAATGATTCGTTTTATTCAGGCCTGCTGGATCACCCGCATTACACTCGACCAGAAACCCTTGTTATTGAAGGTGAAGACGAATGTGTACCTGAGGTGTTGCTCAGTGGTAACCATAAAAAAATTGAACAATGGCGTCTCAAGCAGTCTTTAGGGCGTACCTGGCAAAGAAGGCCGGATTTATTGAAAGATCGTCAATTGAGTGAGCAGGAGCAGCAATTGCTGCAAGCATTCATTCAGGAAGAGAATTAATTTAGTTAACTGTTTTTTAAACTTTTATTTTTAAATATCAACCTGGGTTCAGGGCCTAAGGTAATCGGAGCAAGTGAATGAGTAATATAATTGATGCTATAAACGCAGAACAAATGGGACGTGAAGTGCCTAAATTCGGCCCTGGTGACACAGTGGTTGTAAGTGTAAAAGTAAAAGAAGGTGAGCGCGAGCGTATTCAGGCTTTCGAAGGCGTTGTTATCGCTGTTCGTAACCGTGGTCTTGATTCTGCGTTCACTGTGCGTAAGATTTCTTATGGTGAAGGTGTTGAACGTGTATTCCAGACATACAGCACAATGGTTGACAATATCGAAGTAAAACGTCGTGGTGATGTGCGTAGTTCTAAATTGTACTATCTACGCGACCGTCGTGGTAAGTCTGCACGTATTAAAGAAAAATTAAGCTAAATATACTTTAAGTTATATTGCTTTATGAATAACATGACTAAAAAAAGGATGCTTGAATCAAGCATCCTTTTTTTATGATTATTTATTTATAATGTTTTTATGATAAATATAATTATACCTTTCCCTGTTTTTAAACCACTCCACCTCTGTGTTTCTTTTTCTAACTCTTGTTCTAGTGATGTTATTACCAGTATTAGCTATGGCCAAAAAACTTTTCAGCAATCATCCTCTGAAGTGGATAATTTAATTTTTACCAAAAAAATTAAATATGAATTAGAAAGCTATTTTAATAACCCGGGTTTTCAATTTTCTTTACCCTGTGATATTCAGCTGGGTACCCCATTTCAGCAGCGTGTGTGGCAGGCTTTGACAGAGATTCCTTCCGGCAAAGTAAAAACCTATGGTGAATTGGCAAAAGAGCTTAAAAGCAGTGCCAGAGCTGTTGGTAATGCTTGTCGACGAAACCTTTTCCCTGTTATTATTCCCTGTCATCGAGTTGTCTCTGCTTCTGGCGTTGGTGGTTATGCTGGTGATACACTTGATACCCAAAGAGGTCAGATTAATTTTTTGCAGATAAAACAATGGCTGCTGGCTCATGAAGCTGTTGATCGATGAAAAAAGAAACCTTTAACAAAGTACAGCTAAAGCAGGATGAACAACGGATAGAAGAATTCCTTGATGCTCTGTGGATGGAATACGGTCTGAGCAAAAACACACTGAGTGCCTATCAGACGGATTTAACAGGATTGGCTAAATGGTCAGCCAGTGAGCCTTCGATGAGAGGAAGAGCATCTCACTTGATCGCTTTAAATAAAGAAGATTTACAAGCCTATCTGGCATTTCGATTTGAGCAGGGTATTAAAGCCCGTTCAACGGCACGGATGCTTTCGACCTTTCGTCGTTTTTACCAATATCTGATCCGTGAAAATCAACTCAGCATCGATCCCAGTGCTTTATTAGAATCACCTAAGCTTGGACGTCCATTACCCAAAACAATGTCTGAACGAGAAGTGGAAGCCCTATTAGAGGCACCTGAGATAGATGACCCCCTGGGATTACGTGACAGAGCCATGCTGGAACTTATTTATGCAACTGGGCTGAGAGTCTCTGAACTTGTTGGACTGGATATTTATGGTGCTAATTTGCAGCAGGGTATTGTCAGAGTGACAGGTAAAGGGAACAAAGAGCGGCTGGTGCCCATGGGTGAAGAAGCTTTAAGCTGGATTGCCGATTATCTCAAAAATGCTCGAGCAGATTTATTAGGTGCTGCAGTCTCGGATAAATTGTTTGTCACGCGCAGGGGCGGCGGAATGACACGGCAGACATTTTGGTATATGGTGAAACGCTATGCACAAAAGGCGGGTATTTCGGGTTCATTATCGCCTCATGTATTGCGCCATGCCTTTGCGACACATTTACTGAATCATGGTGCAGATTTGCGTGTTGTGCAGATGTTATTAGGCCATAGTGATTTATCCACAACTCAGATTTATACGCATATTGCGCAAGAACGTCTCAAAGATTTACATGCGCAGCACCACCCCAGAGGTTAATGAAAGCTATAAAAATTGACAATTTTTTTTTGCTAATTAAAATGCTACTTAAAATGAATAGTCTCTATCCATTCAGAATTTCATTTTGCGCTTACATTTAGACGAAGCTTTACAGAAACATTCTTACAGGAATAGAATATGCCTTCATTTGACATAGTTTCAGAAATTGATATGCATGAATTATCCAATGCGGTAAACAATGCAAATCGTGCAATTACACAAAGATTTGATTTTAAGGGAACTCAAACGACTATTAAGCAGTCAAAGGAAGAAGTCACCTTGATAAGTGAGAGTGAATTTCAGGTGCAGCAAGTATTAGATATCATGCTCACCGAGTTGGTACGCCGAAAAGTAGACGTTAAAAGTCTTGAACAAGGCGAAATAAAACCCAATGGTAAATCAATGGAACAAAAACTGCTTATTCGTCAGGGTATTGATAAAGACAATGCCAGAAAGATTGTTAAATTGATTAAGGACAAAAAGTTAAAAGTTCAGTCTGCAATACAGGGTGAGCAAGTTCGAGTGACAGGGAAAAAACGCGATGATTTACAGGCTGTAATGGCGATGCTGAAAAAACAGGAACTATCTGTGGCATTACAATTTACAAATTTTAGAGACTAAGACGGAAAAAAATGAATGACCTTTTTTAAAAATAAGAGTAATAAAAATAAGCACAACCAACTGGTAAAACAAGCACTGGTTTCCTCTATTCAGCTACGCTCTCTTGCAATGGGAATAGCAGCAATAATTACCATGAGCGCTCTGTCTTCAGGAGCTATAGCAGAATCAACACCTGAACTTGATGCCGCTCTGGATCAGCTGATGCCAGGCACAAAACCAAGCAGTATTGAAGCAACCCCATTGCCCGGACTTTATGAAGTGAGTTATGGTTCAACCATTTTTTATTTTAATAAAGATGCTTCTTTGATGTTTCGCGGTGACATCATTGATGTTAGACAGCGGGTAAATTTGACTGAAAAGAAACGCGGTGAAGCAAGAGGTGAGCTGCTTAAATCAATGGATGAGAGTCAAATGATTGTTTATCCTGCAGAAAATGAAAAAACCAAAGTGACCGTTTTTACTGATATTGACTGCCCTTATTGCGTTAAACTGCATCGTGAAATGGCAGATTATAATGCTGAAGGAATTACTATACGCTACATGGCTTATCCAAGATCAGGTATCGGTTCTGCTTCATACCAAAAAGCTGTTAACGTCTGGTGTGCAGATGATCCTGCCCAGGCAATGAGTGATGCTAAAGAAGGAAAACCAATCCCTAAGAAAGTCTGTGATAATCCTGTCAAGCAGCAGTATCAGCTAGGCCAGGCATTAGGTGTGCAGGGAACGCCAGCAATGTACCTGGAAGATGGCACCAGCATGCCAGGCTATCTGCCTGCTAAAAGTCTTTCTGCTGCTGTGAACAAAAAGAAATAGCAACTGAAATCCGATGAGGCAGAGTTATTGTTTCTTACTCTGCCTCATACCTCTTTTCTAATACAGCATTCCTAATACAATTTTCTTAATACAACCTTCTTAATACAAAAGGGTGGCCAACTTAGTGCGATATTTTCGTGTAAGCGGCTCTTGAGGACCCAGGATATCAAATATTTTCAGCATGGCGGCTTTGGCTTCACCCTCCTGAAAATTCATATCCCGTATTAAAATATAAAGTAATGCTTCCAGTGCCTGTTCATATTGATGAGAAATAATATACTGGTTCGCCAGTTGAACTCGGATTTCATGACTATCGGGATTGTTTTCTAATTGTGAAAGCAGCTCATCTACTTCTGGTGCATCACTGGTTGCTCGAATTAAATTGAGTTCATCCTGAACTTTTTTCGCCTCATCAGTGACCTGGACATTAGCAGGCAGTGCTTTTAATACAGCCTCACAATTTTCAAAATCAGCCGATTGCAGATACACTTTAGCAATAGCAATATAAACATCAGAGTTGGAAGGTTCTGCCTGATTGAGTAATTTAAGCACTTCAGTTGCCTGCTCATAATCACCCGACTCAGATAAGGCCAGGGCCTCATTTATCTTATTCCCGGTTTCATTTTCAACATGAGCATCAAGAAATGCGCGCAGCTCGCCTTCTGGTTTTGCACCCATGAATTCATCCACCATAACGCCATCTTTAAATAACTTAACTGTCGGTAAATTACGCACGCCGGTTGCTGCCACTAATTCCTGTTGTTCATCAGCATTAACCTTGGCTAAAATGAAAGCCCCTTTGTATTCTTCAGCGAGCTTGGTGAGCAATGGGATTAACACCTTGCAGGGCTGGCACCAGTCTGCCCAGAAATCAACGAGTACAGGCTGCTGTTTAGACGCTTCAATAACCTGTTGTTCAAAGTGTGCTGAATCCTGAATGTCAACGACAAAGGGGAAATCACTCATAGTGTATTAATCCTGATTAAATTGAGAGGGTAAGTATGACAGTATAAATAAGGATAATAGCACTGTTTTTCAAGTTACAACCCAGTTCACACTTTGCTGTTAATTGGGGTTGTCCCTAGTTGTGACCAGAGTTGAATTTGATAAAATGCCTCCAACATTTAGGATCTTTACTTTTTGAAGAAGACTTTTTTAAGATAATTTGGGAAAGTTTTATTCAGGGACGACGTTAAGAAGGAACGAACCATGAGGAACGTGTCGAAGGATTGACTGCAAGCAGGACTCTGAAAGCATAATATGTTTTTAATATGAGTGGCTTGGCACGGAGGTAATGAGGCGGCAAGGGTTTTTATCCGGCCGCCTTTTTTATGCCGAAATAAAACCCAACCGGGGCCTTATTAGCTAAGGC
>JAPVVU010000245.1 GCA_028571885.1 Gammaproteobacteria bacterium
CTGGTGGAAAATTTAAACTGGCGTCATAGTGCTGGTTTTGGAACGTTTTTTATTATTATTCACAGCATCTACCCCAATGAAGCAGTACCCACGGACCAGCTGCTTAGTCTGTTCAAGCTGGAGTCTTCTGAAAATTGGGATTATTTTTACTATGAACTATAGGCAGCGTTAAGCGTTCAGTGTTCAGAAAAAGAATAAAGCAAAGAGCATATTAATATCAGAGGGTGGTGTGATTTATCTGTTTTTTCTTTTTCTGAACGCTTAACGCTGAACGCTGATTTCACCCAGTAATTGCCCCATTTGTACGGGCTGATTAGGCTGTAATTCTTTATCCCACTCAATCATGTCTTTTGCAAACAATAAAACCACTGTTGAGCCCATATTAAAACGTCCCATTTCCTGAGCTTTTTTGATTTTAGATTGCTCCTGATATTGCCAGCGCTGTACTTGTTTGCGACGTGGTGGAGTGATGACACCCTGCCAGGTGGTTTCAATACTGGAAACAAAAATAGCACCGACTTGTATTAATGCCATGGGGCCGGCAGGTGTTTCAAATATTGAAATTACCCGTTCATTTCGGGCAAACAGACGGGGAATTGTTTTAACAGACGCATTATTCACACCAAATAACTGACCTGGAACGTGCAGCATTTCCTGTAATGAGCCATCGATCGGCATATGAATGCGGTGATAGTCCCGGGGGGAAAGATAAATCGTGGCAAATTTGCCACTGCGAAAGGTGTCGGTCAATAATTGATCACCTGCAAGCAGTTCATTTAAACCAAAATAGTGGCCTTTTGCCTGAATTAACTGTTCGTCAACAATATCTCCCAGTTCACTAATAGCACCATCAACCGGGCTGCACAGTTCGTTGTCGCTGGTCTTATCAACTCTGACGTCCGCTTTTAACTGACGCGTAAAAAAATGGTTGAAATCCAGAAAATCAGCACTGTTTTCCTGTTCTGCCTCGCTCATATTTACTTTGAATAGCTTAATAAATTGATTGATCTGAAAATTTTTGAAACCTGGATGCTTTATGCGCATAAATCGATGGATCAAGGAAGATAAAAAATGTTGAGGTAATAAAAATAACGGCCAGGTTTTTAAATAATCAATCAAGGTTGCTTTTTCAGCTGTTGGTTTTTCCGCTTTTAATTTTTCAGCTGTTGATTTTTCAGAGAAGGGTTTTTGTGTTTGTGGTGCATTCATATGTGATTCAATACTCCAGGGCATGAATTTTTATTAAATATAGGGTATGATCCCGAAGCTCGGCGTTTAGCAGTGTAGTCTACTCGATAAAAACCTCGATAAAGCTACAATAAATACGCTGTTGATTTTGTGTTACTTTTGCGCTTAACCTGTATTTTAACCCAATTTTATAAGGAATCCTCATGTTTACGAAAGATATGACAATTGCTGGCTACGATGATGTACTTTGGAATGCAATGGAACATGAGAAAACACGTCAGGAAGAACATATTGAACTGATTGCCTCAGAAAACTATACCAGCCCCAGAGTAATGCAGGCTCAGGGTTCAGTGCTGACCAATAAATACGCGGAAGGTTACCCATCCAAACGCTATTATGGCGGTTGTGAAAATGTTGATATTGCAGAACAATTAGCCATTGATCGTGCGAAAGAGCTGTTTGGTGCTGACTATGCCAATGTTCAGCCGCACTCAGGTTCTCAGGCAAATGCTGCTGTTTATTTTGCTCTGTTGAATGCGGGTGATACTGTTTTGGGAATGAGTCTTGCTCATGGCGGTCATCTGACACATGGTTCAAAAGTCAGCTTTTCAGGTAAATTATTTAATGCCGTCCAATACGGTCTTAATGAAGCAACCGGTGAAGTGGATTATGACCAGGTCGAACGTCTGGCCAGAGAACACAAACCAAAAATGATTATCGCTGGCTTTAGTGCTTATTCCCGCGTTATGGATTGGCAGCGTTTTCGTGATATTGCTGATGAAGTGGGCGCCTATTTAATGGTTGATATGGCACACGTTGCCGGTTTAATTGCCGCAGGTGTTTATCCAAATCCAGTACAAATTGCTGATGTGACGACTTCAACCACGCATAAAACATTACGCGGACCACGCGGTGGTCTTATTCTGGCAAAATCAAACCCGGAAATTGAAAAGAAATTAAATTCAATGATCTTCCCCGGCACTCAGGGTGGACCATTGATGCATGTGATTGCGGGTAAAGCCGTGGCATTTAAAGAAGCCATGGAAGATGATTTTAAAGTCTACCAGAAGCAAGTGATTGAAAATGCCAGAGCAATGGCAACGGTTGTTTTAGATCGAGGTTATGATGTGGTTTCAGGCGGTACAGACAACCACCTGTTTCTGGTCAGTTTGATCAGTCGCGACTTAACAGGTAAAGCTGCCGATGCGGCATTGGGCCTGGCTAATATTACAGTGAATAAGAACTCTGTGCCCAATGATCCACAATCACCCTTTGTGACCAGTGGTTTACGTATTGGCTCTCCAGCGATTACAACGCGTGGTTTTAAAGAACAGGAGAGCTCAGATCTGGCGGGCTGGATTTGTGATATTCTGGATGAATTATGTCAGATGGATGAGGCCGACAGAGTAGTAGAAAATATGGAAAAAATGGACAGTGTTGCTCAGGTTAAACAAAAAGTACTGGACTTGTGTAAGCGTTTTCCGGTCTACGCATAGAGAACAGTATTTTATATTAAGTATGATGAAGGTAGGTTATGCGTTGTCCATTTTGTAGTGCGCCGGAAACCAAGGTCATTGATTCCCGTTTGTCTAACGAGGGTGATTCAGTGCGTCGCAGAAGAGAGTGCCTTACCTGTTCAGAGCGCTTCACTACCTTTGAAACAGCAGAACTGGTCATGCCCAGAATTGTTAAAAGTGACGGTTCAAGAGTGCCTTTTGATGAGCAGAAGTTACTTAATGGTATGTTAAAATCGCTGGAAAAACGTCCCGTCTCAATGGAAACGATTGAACAGGCTGTTAACCACATAAAATATAATCTCAGAGCAACAGGGGATAGAGAAGTACCTGCCGAGCGCCTGGGTGAGTGGGTGATGGATGAGTTAAAAAAACTGGATCAGGTGGCATATGTCCGTTTTGCCTCTGTGTATCGCAGTTTTCAAGATCTGGATGAGTTTCGTCAGGAAATTGAGCGCCTTGAATCACCTAATTAAAGAAGTCTTAAGTTGTTAGTCTTAAGTCGTTAGTCAAAAACGCAATGAACTGGTAATAAGTATTGGCATCAGATGAATACTATATGGCACAAGCCATTTCTCTGGCAAAAAAAGGTTGGTATAGCACTCACCCTAACCCCAGAGTTGGCTGTGTCCTGGTTCGTGATGAACAAATAATTGCGCAAGGCTGGCACCAGTATGCCGGGCAGGGGCATGCTGAAGTCAATGCGCTGGCAGAACTTGGCGCTAATGCTATTGCTAACAATAGCGCTCTGGGTGCGACAGCTTATGTCACCTTAGAGCCCTGCAGTCATTTTGGCAAAACGCCCCCTTGCAGTAATGCATTGATTGACGCGGGTATAAAACGTGTGGTCATTGCCATGGTTGATCCAAATCCTCTGGTTTCAGGCAATGGCGTCAAACGTTTGCAGGAGAATGGTCTTGAAGTAAAGACCGGTGTGCTGGAAATGGAAGCCAGAGCGTTAAATCCCGGGTTTATTCAGCGCATGGTGAGCAAAAGACCAAGAGTGCGTTGCAAAATGGCGATGAGTCTGGATGGTCGCACCGCTATGGCCAGTGGTGAAAGTAAATGGATCACCGCCGCTGATGCCAGAGAAGATGTACAGCGTTTACGCGCAGAAAGTTCAGTTATACTGACGGGAATAGGCACTGTTATTGCGGATGACCCATCAATGAATGTGCGTTCGCAAAGATATGCGGATGATAAACGACAACCGGATAGATTTATTTTAGATACTCAGCTGCGAATGTCAGCACAGGCAAAAATGCTGAGTTTGCCAGGAAAAACGCTGATTGCTGCAGCTCAGGGCTGTCAGCAATCGATGCAGCAAAAAGTGCTTGAGTTAGAATCTCAAGGTGCCGGTATTCACTTCTTGCCGGTTCAGAAATTATCAACAGATGAGACATCTGTGTCTTTGCCTGCAATGATGTTATTAATGGCAGAGCTGCAATATAATGAAGTTCTTCTGGAAGCAGGTGCTACTCTAAGCGGTGCTATGCTGCAGGCGGGTTTTGTCGATGAGCTTATTATTTATATGGCACCGCATCTGATGGGCAGTGAGGCGCGCGGCTTATTTAATCTGCCCGGGCTGGACACAATGAGCAAGCGGATTAATTTGCATATTCAGGATATCCGTGCTGTGGGCCGGGATTTTCGTATTACGGCAAAACCAGAGATAATAGCTTCTTAGACATAAGCTCATTAACAACAGTTCATTAGCAACGCCTTCTCTTTTGAGATGCTTTTTATATAAATAAAGACGGAATATCACACAAATATGTTTACCGGTATCATTCAGGCTTTAGGTAAAATTGCTGCAATAGAACCCAAAGGCTTAGATAGTCGTTTTTATATTAAAACGGGTAGACTGGATTTAACGGATGTGATCATTGGTGACAGTATCGCCGCCAACGGGATTTGTTTAACTGCAGTGAGCTTACCGGGAGATGGTTTCTGGGCAGATGTTTCTGCTGAGACCCTGGCAAAAACCAGTTTTAAACACATTAAAGTGGGCAGTAGAGTGAACCTTGAAAAGGCGCTATTGCCCACGACACATTTGGGTGGGCACATTGTCAGTGGTCATGTCGATGGTCTGGGAAAAATTATTGAACGCAGTCATGCCGGCCGTTCAATTCATTTTAAAATCCAGGCACCGAATGAGCTGGCAAAGTATATTGCAGCAAAAGGTTCAATTTGTATCAATGGTATCAGTTTAACCATTAATGAACTGAATGGGGCTGTATTTGAATTGAATATAGTGCCTCACACACTGGATGAAACCACTTTGTCAGCGGCTCAGGCAGGTGATGAAGTGAATCTTGAAGTGGATATTATTGCCCGTTATCTGGAACGACTTTTGTTGGGAGATAAAGCCGCAGCATCAGTCCAGGGAAGTGTGACAATGGCATTATTGGAAGAAAATGGCTTCTTAGCAAAATAAAGTTAACACTGTATTAGTTAGTGTCCATCCTTATTATTGCTGTTTTTTCACCTCCCTTTTTAAAAGGGGGAAGCTAAAAGATGAATAAACGGATGGACACTAACTA
>JAPVVU010000246.1 GCA_028571885.1 Gammaproteobacteria bacterium
GCCAGTCCATGAACACTGCCCAGGCCAACCTGAGCCAGTGTGATGCCCGAAATTAATGCCGCATAAGCCATATTGGCGCGCGCCTGACTGACGTTATCAGGACTGGACTTTTGTTTCCCGGAGTCATCACTATGATACCAGAGCAATAAACTGTCTCGAACTGATTCTATGCCGCTTAAAGCCAGCGCATCAGTAAAGGGATTGGCTTTAGTTGACAGATATGATTCCATTAATTGAGTCAGAGCATCCATGCCGTTGGCAGCAATCAGTGCTTTAGGGCAGCTTGCCAGCAAATCAGGATCAACAATCGCGTACTGAGGAATTAATTGCTCATCACGAAATGATTTTTTATAACCTTGCTCACCAATATGACTTAAGACGGAATTTTTTGTCGCCTCACTGCCTGTGCCGGCAGTCGTGGGTACAGCGATAAAGGGAATGGCAGGGCCGGTATACTGTTTGCCTGCGCCCACACCTTCCAGGTATTCCATCACCGAATCACCACCGTGTAATAAGCCGCTGATGGCTTTGCCGCAATCCAGAGCACTGCCGCCGCCGATTGCAACCACGCATTGAATGTCATCGGCAAAGAATTGTTTGACGCTGGCATCGATGAATTCAGGTGAGGGTTCACCACTGATGGTGGTATGAAACCACTGAATTTGCTGTTGTTCCAACTCAGAGATGAGCTGCTCCCAATGTGGACTTTGATAGAAAGAATGAGCGCCTGTGATTAACAGGAGGCGTTGGCCATAAAGGGCAATTTTTTCCGGAAGCAGTTTAATGCTGCCGGAACCAAATTCAATTCGGGGAAAAAGTGATAAACTGAAAGGGTGATTTAACATATTGTACCAGTCTTAGATTTCGTGTTCCTGACTATAAAAAGTCAGATCTTGATAAACCTAGGGTTTTCTCGGATTGAAATTTATTTTATATTGTGTATTATAATATCATTAATTACTAATAAAGATTGCCCCATAAAAAAGATACTATAAAATAAAAAAAGTAATAAGAAATATACCCTAAAAAAGATGTACTTAACAGTGTTTTAAGAGCGATTTAACCGCGATTTAATTGTTTAGGAATATTTTAAGCGATAGTTTAGATGACTGTCCGAGAGTAGATGTATTGGGACTGTATTGGACTATAGTGCATTGAATTATTTATTTACTTCATTACTTTTATTTAACTCATATTTAGCACTTTGCTGAGAGAGAAGGGCAAGAGAGAATTTAAAAAAGGATAACACATTGAAAATCTGTGTCATTGGAGGTACCGGGTTCGTAGGGACCCACCTGATCACCGAACTGGTGAGTCAGGGACATTCTGTTAAGGTCATTACCAGAAGGCCGGAACGTCATCGTCATTTGAAAACTTTGCCAAACGTTAAAATCGTGAGTATTGATTTTTTTGGCAATAAAGTTTTAGAACGTCAGATAGACACCTATGATGTGGTGATCAATCTGGCCGGCATTCTGAATCCATCAGGTAAAAACACCTTTGAGCAGGTCCATGAAAACGTGGCGATCAGAGTTGCAGAGGCCACAAAGGCGGTGGATACTCCAAGATTATTGCATATGAGTGCCTTGAATGCGGGTGAAAATGCGTCAAGTGAATACCTTCGTTCCAAAGGCAGAGCTCAAAATAAAGTTTTTGCGCTAGACGGGCTGCACGTCACGACCTTTTCGCCATCCGTTATTTTTGGTGCGGGTGATAGTTTTTTTAATCGCTTTGCTCAGTTGTTAAAAATTATGCCGGGATTTTTTCCTTTAACCTGTGCCGGTGCACGTTTTGCGCCAATTTATATTGGTGATGTTGTGGATGCCTTTATCAATAGTATTGATAAACCGCAAGCTTATGGAAAAAACTATAATCTTTGTGGTCCGGAATCATTTTCTCTGCAGGAACTGGTTAAATATACAGCAAAACAAATTAATAGTGACTGCATCATCGTGCCTCTGAATCGTTTTTTATCAAAACCGTTAGCAATGCTTATGGGGCTGTTTCCCGGTGCACCGATTACTCTGGATAATTACAGGAGCATGCTGGTCGATAGTGTCTGTTCTGATGCTGATAGTAGTGAATTGAGCGTTGAGCTTGGTGTGCAATTGCATAGTATTGAAAGTGTTGTACCAAAATACCTTGCAGGTAAGGATTTTGCCGGTCAGATGGATTACTTAAGAGGAAAATCAAAGCGTTAATTTTATCTGCTGACACATCCCGGGCAAAGACTATAAAGAAAAAACTGTTTTTTTAGTCTTTGCGTTGCAAATCATTATTAATCCCTTCCTATCGTATTTCTTAAGTGTAATGCCAATAGAATGTGTTAACCTTTTGCAGTTTGAATGAAATATTGTAAACTCGTTACCCATCTGAAAATTATATAAACTGAAGAACCCTTATATAAACTGAAGAACTCTTATATAAACTGAAGAACACTCTGGGATAGCCTATGGTTAAATTTAATACGATAAGGTCACGAAAATAAATTGCTATGAAAATCTATAAAGTCGGTGGTGCCGTCAGAGATAAGCTGCTCGATAGAAAAGTCGTGGATCATGATTACGTTGTTGTAGGTGCAACAGTTGAAGAAATGCTGGATGCGGGTTATACCCCTGTCGGTAAAGATTTTCCTGTTTTTTTACATCCCAAAACCCATGAAGAATATGCGCTGGCCAGAACAGAACGCAAAGTGGCTAAAGGTTATCATGGTTTTGAGTTTTATGCGGATGCTGATGTCACACTTGAAGATGATCTGATCCGCCGGGATCTGACCATTAATGCCATCGCTGAAGATGAGCAGGGAACGCTCTATGATCCCTATCATGGCATTGATGATTTGAATAATCGTATTTTACGGCATGTTTCCCCGTCTTTTGCTGAAGATCCTCTTCGCGTACTTAGAGTTGCACGCTTTGCTGCCCGATATGCTGATTATGGCTTTAGCATTGCAGATGAAACAATGGCGATGATGCAATGCCTGGTTGATCATGATGAAGTGGATGCACTGGTGGCTGAGCGTGTCTGGCAGGAAGTGGAAAAAGCACTGTCAGATGATAATCCCTGGATCTTTTTTAACGTGCTCAGGCAATGTGGTGCCCTGGCACGGCTTTTTCCTGAAATTGAACAATTATTTGGTGTGCCGCAAGCAGCACAATGGCATCCTGAAATTGATACGGGACTTCATACTATGATGGTTCTGGAACAAGCAGCACGTTTAAGCAAAGAATCTGTGGTTCGCTTTGCCGCGTTATTACATGATCTGGGGAAGGGGATAACGCCTAAAGAAGAATGGCCCAGACATATTGCTCATGAAGCTCGAGGCGTTCCTCTGGTTAAAGCGGTCTGCGAACGTCTGAAAGTACCCAAACATTTTACTGCGCTGGCCTTACTGGTGGCTGAATTTCACTTGAATTATCATCGTATTAATGAGCTGAAAAATTCAACCATTGTTGATTTACTATCGCGTCTGGATGCATTTCGACGTCCAGAACGCTTTGAATATTTTCTTCTGGCCTGCGAAGCAGATGCTAAGGGACGCACGGGCTATGAAAATAGCTCGGATGAGAAAACGCAGCATTTCAGAACTTTTTTTAATGCAGCAAATCAGGTCAATACAGCGGATATTATTGCTCAGGGATTTCAGGGGCTGGAAATTGCGGAACAATTAAGAATCAAGCGTATTGCTGCAGTAAAAGCGTGTAAATAACAGAATTTTGTTTTTCACTGAATGTTCAGATGGTGTTATTGATAACTCTACATTAAGAGTGATGTAAGTGATAAATTCGTACGTCAAGTTTTGCTAATATTGAATCAAAAGAGGTTCGGGCCAATAAAAAGGCACAGATCGCACCAATAGTGTTAGCGATTTCATCGAAGTAATCAAAGCTTCGGTAGGCCGTCATTCCCTGAAGGTATTCAATTAACATTCCCAGTAAAATTGCCCCCGCCAAAATCACAATTCGACTGCTTGTTTTTTTATACAGCTGAACAAACCAGCCGACAAGAAAAAAATACAGTGCAAAATGAATCAATTTATCTCTGTATGCAAAAGACATTATATCGACATCAGGTACTTTCAGCAGTGAACCCGCCAGAATGATGCCGATATAGATGACTCCAAGCATGAGCCATAAATTTCTGTAATGCATATTCAAACTAAAAAAACAGCCAGAATAAAAAGACACCAAGAAATAATCGGTAAATGATAAAGGGCAGCATACCAATACTGTCTAATAGTTTAATGAAGTAATGGATGCAGAAATAAGCACTGACAGCGGATAAAGCCGTTCCCAGAAACATATCCGGCCAGGGGATGTGTGTGGCTGACTGGCTTAATTCAATTGTTTTCAATAGTCCGGCAGCCATGATTAAGGGAATGGAGAGCAAAAATGAGAAGCGAGCAGAAGCGGTTCGACTCATGCCCATTAACAAAGCGGCGGTGATGGTAATGCCTGAACGAGATGTGCCGGGGATCAAAGCCAGAGCCTGGGCAAAACCAATAAATAAAATAATTTTTAAATTAAGCTGGTGCTCAGTTCGGGGTTTGATGTTCCTGGCTAATTGTTTTTGTTCGCGGACATCGGCATACCAGAGGAGTAAACCAAAAATAATAGTGGTACAGGCAATGATGAGCGGGTTACGCAATTGATCAGAAAAATCATTGATCAGAAAGCCTGTCAATCCCGCGGGAATAGTGCCGAGAATAACACCCCAGGCGAGCAGACTATCCCCCGTATTGCGCTTTAATTGTATGGATTTTATCCAGTCCATAAATAACGGCTGGATATCTTTGCGGAAATACCATAGAACGGCAGAAAGTGAACCCAGGTGGGTTGCCACGTCAAAGGCCAGACCTTGATCTGGCCAACCCAAAAGTTGCGGCACCAGAATTAAATGTGCAGAACTTGATATTGGCAGGAACTCACTCAATCCCTGAACCAGTGCCAATACAATAATTTGAATTAAATCCATATTTCTCCTAAAACATACATCCTATAAAAGTAGTCCTATAAGCAATTATTCAGCGTGCATTGATTAATTACCCGTGCTAAGCCTATGGTCACTTATTTTTCTGACTTTGACTGTCTGAGCGTAGCGGCTTCTCATAACAGAAAGCAACGTCAGAAAAATAAGTGACCACAGGCTTAACACGGGTAATTAATTAATGCACGCTGAATAATTACTTATAGGACTACTTTTATAGGATGTATGTTTTAGGAGAGATATGGATTTAATTCAA
>JAPVVU010000247.1 GCA_028571885.1 Gammaproteobacteria bacterium
CGATCAACTTGATCTAGAATCCAATCTTCCCGTTTCATTGTATCAACCGAAGAACGCAATACGGCAGTTTTCAAGCCAGCCTGAGTCAGCTGATCTTTCAAACGGGTTGCCGTACTATAGCGCTCAGATAAAGTGATCCAGGTTTGCTCGGATAAAGTGATCCATTAATTCACATCAATAATTCAAAACCGGACAAGATAATTGACGCGAACTGGACAATGTCATTGGCTTAGATACTGTTTTTTTGTAGTGGATGGCTATTTCTTCTGCAATGAGAAGAACAAATTGATATTACTTAATTGAACTTGAATGGGTCAGCAGGTCATTCCAATCATGTCGCTGAGGTCTCAGCCTTTTTACAGTGGGATGTATTGAGATCATTTTTTCTGCCAGTTTATCACCGGTTTCATCAGCATCAAAACCGCAATAGATATCATATCCCTTTTCTATTAATCCTTTTAACCATTGCGGATTTGGCGTGGCTCCTGATGTCGATATGGCCATATAACAAGTGTTCAGGATGACACATGACATAGAATCAATGGCTGATTCACAGAGTATGATTTTATTGGTTCGAGCATTGCCTCTTACATAAAATCCGCCGTTCTTTTTATTTGAACCCGCTGCCATTCCTCTCCAGAAAGAAGCGCCAGTCCCTCTTAATTCAGCACCCACACTTGTTTTTTCTTTTCCAAGTAGTAAAAACACGGCATTATTTCTACTATCCGCATAGATCCTCCCGCTTTCAATAAGAGGATTGAGCAGTGACAGAGGCAAACTACGCACTTCATTCAGATAGTTTACTATTTGTGGTAAATTTTGGTTATTTCTTGCAGGCAATTTCAGTTGATTTTTTTTACAGGAATGCTTGATGATTGATTTTGGTTGCACAGATGTTAGCAAAATATTATTGGACAGGTAGAGCACGGCAGTTTTAAAATGACACTGCCGTAAATGCATGATCAAATCAATGGCTCCGCCACCGCCCACCTGTCGTTTCCAGTTCATGAATTGAGGTGGCGTTATTGACAGACACCCTTGTGAGGTATGCCATTTGTTTTTGTCCAAACGATCTTGTCTGGCACCCAGATGGAGTAAGATTGTTTGCAATTCAATATTTCGAACCTGATCAGCCATCTCTCTGAGTTCATTATAACAATCGGACATAATTATCAGCCTTGCAGACTGGAACCCTTCAATTAATCGACGAGTTTTGCTCTCAAACTGATACAGTTTTTCATATTGATCACATGAGAATTTTCCAGTAAGCGATCAATCAGTGCTGCGGTTAATGAGCTGTTTTTTAAAAACGAATCCCATTCACTGAATCCCAGATTTGAAGTAATGAGCGTGGTTTTATTCTTGTGCCTTTTATGCATCAGAGTAAAAAACTGTCCCACCTGTACCGGCTCCATTTCCACGTACCCGATCTCATCAATATGAAGGCAATCATAGTTAGTGTAGGTTTTTATGACTTTCTCCTCGCTTAGATCACCCCTTGAGCGATACAGCTCTTCAAGCAGTTCAGAAAACAAAATGGATCGTCCGGTATAACCACGATTAATCGCCTGGATAAGAAAAGCACTGGCCAGTCCTGTTTTTCCCACACCCGTTGGGCCTATCCAGATAATATTTTCACAACGGGTCATGTAATTAAAGGAATCATAGAGGGTCAGGATCTTTTTTTGAGCCAGTTTTTTTTGCCGCTCAAAGGGATACGTTTCTATCACTAAATGCTCAGGTATTTTGGCCTGCTTCAGCCGTCTTATTCTTGAGTTTTCGATTTTGGTTTTATATTCCTGCTCAATCACTGAGGTCAATAATTGAAAGTAAGAGTATTTTTTCTCCTGTGCCGTTTTAAGCACTTCATCCCAGTGATTAAGCAAATACCCTAGGCGAAGATATTTCAGCATTTTAGTCAACTCATCATCCATCGTCATCGTCTCCTGTAAACTGGTCAAAAGTGGATAAATCCACCTCATCGGTTAATGCACCCTCTAAATAGGTCGGGTTCTCCTGCAAATTCAAATCACTTTCAATGGTGGGGATGTCATAACCACTATTGACCAGGTTCAGCAAAGCAATCCGTTCAACGCTGCTGATGTCGGTGATCCGATATTTTAAAGCACGTTGTACCGTATCAAGAAAGACAGGCAATGCCAGCTTTTGATAAAGCCGGTACAGTGAGCGAATAAAGGTGTGTTTTGCTTTGCCTTTTTCCTGCACTGAAAAAGTCAGATAAGAATCCACCTCTTCACTGAGTGCCCGTAATTTCTTTTCCTCATGCTCCGTTGGTTTCTTTCGATACTTGGGTTGGTGTACGGGTTCCGGCTGTCCTGGGGGTGAAATGCGTTTATTCCTGACATCACTTCCAGGCAGTTCATAGCTTTGAAGGAGCTTTCTGGCACGATAGATTTTAATCTGATCGCTATACTGTAGAACGGTGACCGTATAGCGTCCTTTTCCTGGTACCCAGTAAAAATTAGCCCCAAAGGCGATAAAGCCATATTGATCGATGTCTCTTTCAAGTGACAAATAAGGCGGTGTCACAAATGAGGGAATGTGTTTAAGATAGGTTTTTTCATAATCAAATGCCTGTGTGGGTATCAAGCCGGTTTTACTGACCGGACGCAGGCTTATTTTTTTTGTTGCCCAGTCAAAAGCCTGCTGATTTAAATCATCCATACTGCTAAACTCTCTGCCAGGGAAAAAGTTGCTTTCTACGGTGTAAAAACTTCTTTCGTTACCTGCTTTTCTATTGGCGTGACCAACGGCATGGCATTTGAATTCGAAACCATAGCGTTGTCCGAATTTTTCCATTTCAGGGGTTATAAGGGCTTGCTTACCCGTGCCCCGAAGTCGCGCCAGATTGGTATTATCAATAATGCAAATCGGTGCACAATAATTCCAATGGCACAGGGCTTCATGAAAAAAACACTTCATATCAAAGCGCCTGAATGAGCGATAGAATTTTAAATAACGGATCTTTGAATAGCGTAAATAGATCACGCTGGCCTGAACCCTGATTTTTTTATCACCCACCAAAACATCGAAAGGTGAGGTATCATGTTGCATTTCAGCACCAGGTTCATCGGCTACCTTGTCACATCGTGGTTTGACAGAACGTCTCAAGCCCATTTCACGGATCTTTCTGGTTAATGTGGAATAGGCTATGTCGATATTTTCTTCTTCAAGCAGCAATTCGTGAACCCGTTCCATCCAGCCATTACAGCGCACGTAGAGTTTTTTTATCAATTCCTGATCGACTTCAATAGTATCCTTTCTCACAATATCCGGTGATTTGGGTTCACCTTCCATAGCGATAATATTTTTTACCGTATTACGACTGATGCCAAAATCCCTGGCAATTTGACGAGCACTCTTTCCCGCTTCATGAAGGTAATAAATCGCCTTACGCTTGTCCGGATCTATCATAAAATTCCTTCAATACTTGAGTGAGGGCTGTTTGTTTGCTTAAAATCCCCCCACTTAATAAATTAGCCTGGGCAAAAAAAGCCGGGTTGGTGTATTTTTTATCATGAGTTTTCCGCATCACTTTCTGCATGTATTTTTGCAGTATTTCCAGGTCGTTGATCATTCTTCGTTCACGTTGATTACAGCCATCCGGATCGTTGGGCACCTCTTTGAGTCGCTCAAATACCCAGCTAAGATTGTTGTTTTTGATCTGTTCTTTAAACTCATCAGGCCCTTTAAAATAGCTGTAAGCCAATCGTTCGATATCACGAATACTGAGTTTTTTTCCTGAAACCGCATCCACAAATTGCTCAATTTCCTCCTTGCTAATAGCGTTTATACGCATAAACTGACGCAAGGTGTACATGTATGAATAAGCGGGAAACTGATCATTAAATATTTTCTGGCGAATGTTATCGCTCAGTTCATTACATAAACCGATCCGCACACTCACCCAGGATTTACTTCGAGCCAGTTTGGTGGCAATTTCACTGGTATTGAGTTTGAACACATTTTTCAGCTCATTAATTAACAGGGCTTGTTCTAACAGGGTCAATGTTTTGGTGTTGGATATCTTCAGCAATTCAATGATGCCAATAGCTTCATCATTATCCAGGCAGGTATATGGAACCTGAGGAATGCCTAATTTTTTGGCACACCGATAACGTTTGAAGCCATTGAGTAATATGTGTTTGTCTTGAGCACCCGTTCCTTCCAGAGCCTCCAAAATGCCGTGTTGTGAAATCGAGGCCAAAAGCTGAGCCTCGGCATGTCTGTTTTTTATCCGAAAATCTTCATATCGACAATCCAAACTGGATATTTCCACTTCTTTTTCCATCATCAGACCTCAGGGCGGTTTGCAACAGCAATAATGGATAACATAATCCATTTTTTTGCGTTTTCTAAGGCTGTGTTGTCTTATTTTTCTGTTTAACAGGGCAATGATTTGTTGATAGGAGAGAAATTGTTGATCGATGAGGTTGAACAGGCACTGAAGATAATGGAGCATTTTGTTATCGGGGTTGATTGTTTGACCTTCTTCATCCGACGTATTATTTTCTGATACTTTGTCATCAATAGTGTGTTGTTCAGTATTTACATTTTTGTTTTGAGGTGATGACTCCTTTTGCTCCTCAGTTTCCGGTTTGGCCTCTTTTTGGGCATTGGCATTAAGCTGTTTTTTCTTGTCCTTGCCTTGCGGTGTTTGGTAATAGGCAGTACTTCGTTTAGTGGATTCACTTTGTCTATGAGCCTGACTGCATCCAAAGGGACAGCCTAAATCAGTCCGACCCGCATTGCAGGGATGAGAAATAAAAAAAATATGACAGTGTGTACAGCGAGTTAAATACTGTCGTAAATCCGGTCGATTGTGCAGAACAGAGCGAAGAACAAAGTAATAATGCCGTGCAATGTCTCGGACTTCGACAGACTGCCGATACCAGTCAGGGATAAAGATGAAGAGGGATTGTAACTGGGTTATAAAAAAGCCAGATTCTCAGAAATCAGGCTGATGGTCTTATTCATTCAGATATTTACATTAGTATCTCATGATTTTTAAAGATAGTCGTTGGCAGGTGAAAATGCAATGAAATGGGTGGATCACTTTATCCGAGCAAACCTGGATCAGTTTATCTGAGCGCTATAGCAGAAACAGATGAATCACGGATAGAAAAAATCAATACGTTACTGGGTACCACATTGTCGTTGGAAACACTCAGACGCTGGCGTC
>JAPVVU010000248.1 GCA_028571885.1 Gammaproteobacteria bacterium
AATGATACGATTAAATCATTCTTTTACAATTTATTTCATCTCTACAGGAAAGAAATATTAGAAAAACATCATTAGAGAAATAACAATTTGAAGTGCATTGCGGGAAAATATTACTGAAATAGCTTTCCTCGCAGATCGCTATTTAACACCAAAACTCGGTACAAATTTACAGATAGCTAATGAGGATATCGGGGAAAAAATTAATTTTCTCACCTTATACCAATAAGTACCAAAGAAAATAACAAATATTCCAACGCCCATAAAGATAAATAAGGTCAGATTATCAACCTGCATGAATTGCTGGTAGGCAAACTTAAAAACAGCATAAAGTGCGTAGGCAAAGCTGGAAACCAGAATTGCCCTTCTATCGACAAACAGCGCAATAAAGAAGAATAGAACAAATAAAAGAAGAATATAGAGGCTATTCGCCTGCAAACCACTGTGTTTAGAAAGAAATAAGGACACCATTACACCATGCACGATCAAGGGTGCTGCTAACAGGTGCAGCCAGAAACCATTATCGCTCAGGCTGGTAACTCGCAGGGTATCACGTGAGTCATACCACATCGCCACCATGAATACTGCTATGCCCAGAAGGATAAAAACGGATGGGTATTCAATGATGTCGATGCCTGATAATTCAATGGCTAAATAAATACACCCCACTGCGACGGGATATAAACTGAACGGCATTTTATAACGAACATAAAACAGTAAACTGGTTATGATAATAAAAAAAACATCTAATGATTCCCCAAGAATGGGTATATCGCTGCCGCTGGAAGTTGCATCTGCCACTTTATTCACAAAATAAAGTAACGATAATAATATAGTGATACCCGGCAAAACCAGACGCTTATAACCAACCAGCCACTCGGCAATCAATAAGAAGGCCGCTATGGATATGAGCTGATAGCTTGTATTGACTGCCAGTTGATTACTGGTGAATGCAAGCAGGAGTACTCCTAAAGCGATGAATATATCACCAAAGCTTCGAATAAACTTCAACTGCTCACCAGTATTCTCTGCAAGCGAAGTTACTGTCTGCTCTGCTTTAATAAAATCAAGCAGGAGCTGCACCTGCTCATTGCTTATGATGCCTTGTTCTGCAGCTTTTGTTAATAGCTTCTTGTTCATAAAATGTTGTTCATAAGCTTCTTTGTTAATGAGTCTGATAAACAGTGCTTATTTAGCTTCTTGTCTATTGCAGCATATTGTCTCTCGCGCCTAAAGTAGCTACTTTTGCTCTTTAGCAACAGCCATTGCAGTGGCACATTCAACAATCGTTTTTGCAGCCAGTTCATTGAATTCATCACTCAATGATTCATTTTCAAGTTCCTGAACAAAATCAGAAAAAGCCTGAGCATTTTTATCTTCATCAACTTTGTGCTTAATTTTCAGGTGCGCAAGTGAAGTGCCCAGCAATTTAATACAAGTTGCCAATTGTTCTTTACTTGCCTGATTCAGAGTATCGTCTAATAAGACATTAAGACGGGTAATATCCTCCAGGGATAATTTTTTCATTTGAGTGTTACCTTTACAATTAAATATAAAAAACTGCTGCTGCCATCATTTAGTATTGTTTAACGTATTTTTTTATCGACTGAGTAACTGTTTTTTTAGTGAAGCGGGCAAATCTGAAAATGTCAGAGTATCTTTATCTGCGTCATAAATAACCGTATCACCCAGTGCTTCTTCATTAATCGTAATACTCACCTGTTGATTTCGGCCACTGATCTTGTTGAAGCGACGGATAACACTCTTATTCGGAGAGATTTCATTGTTCAATTCATACTGTTCACTTTTGATATAGTTCATAAAGTCATCAACAGCACTATCTGCTACATAACCTGAAAAGTCCTTTAACACAACATTTTGTCCTTTGTCAGCCTGCTCAAGACAAAAGTCAGTGGATTTTTGTTTAAATTGTGATTTTTGTTCATCATCATGAATATTATCTTCACAGTATTGATTCACTGCCGTTAACAGTTCGCTGGTTTCATGTTTAGAATCAATCGTCTCATCACTGCCGATAAATAATCGAAAATACTCCGATAACTTGTTGCTTTCTTTACCACGTATCATTGAAATATAACGTCCTGATTGAGGATCTTCCTGCCATAAAGTTAAGTCAATTCGAGCTGCCAGATGGAGCTTGCTGATATCAAGATAGTCTATATTATTGATCCCTAAATCATTATCAACCGCAATTCCTGCGACATTATTGAGCATAACAATCAGCATAAAGTCACTGCCGAAGAGCGTATAATGTACAAAAACTATATAGCCGCCAGTTGCCTTACTGGCCTGGTCAATATAATGCTTCAATGAATTCATTGACTGGTGACTATAATCAAGAAAATTAATTTTTTCTTCAAGAAAACTGAGCAGCAACGCTTTATTACTGGTGATTGACTCATCATCTTTGAGTTCAGCCCCATCATTTGAATCAGACTTTACCCTTTGATTATTTTGCGCATCAATAAAACTACCAAATACTTTACTTGGTTTACTGTTGTAGACTTTGTTGAGCGCTTCAAGAAAATGCTCAAGAGTCGGCGATGGCGCGATGCTCTTCTGACTCAAAGAGAGATTTGACGGCCCGGAATCGACCTGTTTTTCAATTAAATGTACAACAATATCCCGTATAATCATTTTATAAAATTACTCTGCTTGTATATGTTAGCGATAAATCAGCGATGAACTCTGTATCCTGCTTGTCCAATTTCGGGATCTAGCCTGCAACTTTTATTGCGGATGAAAAATCAAAATATTTCTGTAACACTGAAAACAAATACCAGGTATCTTTATTTCCACATAACTCTCTTATTGAGTGCATAGCAAAAGTAGGTACACCAACATCTAATGTTTTAACACCGATTTCAGTGGCTGCAATAGGTCCAATGGTACTTCCACATCCCATATCAGTACGCACAACAAAGTTCTGAACAGGTACCTGAACACTCTCTGCCATTATTTTAAAGACCGCCCCCGTTTCACAATTTGAAGCATAACGCTGATTAGCATTTACTTTGATAACTGGCCCCTGATTGATTATCGGACCATGATTGGCATCGTGTTTATCGGCAAAATTAGGATGAATGCCATGCGCATTATCCGCCGATATCATCATTGACTGATCAACGATACGTGTCAGTGATTCAGCAGAGTCTGCCAGACGTTCTAAAACAGATTTTAGAAAGGTCCCCTGTGCACCAGTGTTTGAAGCACTACCGACTTCTTCATGATCACTACAGACTAACAAACTTGTTCCCTGATTATCTGCTCGCATCAATGCCTGAGTACCAACAAAACAACTCAATAAGTTATCCAGGCGACTACTGGCAATAAAATCCTCGTTTAAGCCAACATAGGCAGCCTTCTGGGTATCATAAAAACTCAGTTCAAAATCCAGAATATGATCAATAGTCAGATCAGTATATTGTTTTTCTACCTGCTGTTTTAAGATATATTTTAAAGTATTCTTGTTTGCATCAGACGTCTTTGAATCAGGAGTATCTGTATCCGGGCAATTATTATCGGTAACCATTAGTACCGGAAGTATATCAGTTTGTGAGTTGATATTGCGATTCTTATTTGCCTCTCGATCAAGATGAATAGCAAGGCTGGGGATGGTGGCTATTGGTTTTTTAAAATTAATGAGACAGCTTTTAATGTTATTTTTGTCATCCAGGTAAACGACTTTACCTGCCAGTGATAAATCACGATCAAACCAGGGATTTAATAATACGCCGCCATATACTTCAACACCCAATTTCAAATATGATTGAGCAACAATTTCCGCATTGGGTTTTACTTTTAAACACGGGCTGTCTGTATGTGCGCCCAGCATACGGATACCCGTTTCAAGCACGCTGTCATGACCATAGACAAAGGCAATAATAGAAGACCCATTACGGGTCACATAATATCGACTACCAAATTCTAATGACCAGGATTCAGATTCTAACAAGCGCTCAAAGCCATAGGACTCCAGTAGTGAAATCTGGTTTTGTACGGCATGATAAGGTGTGGGTGAAGCATCAAGAAAACTGAATAATTCATTATTGAAGTTTTGTAAATCAATTGCTTCAGGTTTTTTTATTCTGTTTGAAGAAATAATATTATTACTCACGTCTGACATAACATTATTACTCTGCATGAACGTTATAAGTGGAGGTGTTTACCTTTATTGGAACAACATACTTTCGACTTGATAAAAGTTTTGACGCTTCTGCATGATCAACTAAAGTGAATATCGGCTTACCACCCAGCACCTGATACTCAACATCAACTTTTACATAGTAGACTTTACCTGCCAGAACATCCATTTTAATAAAACCACCCTGTTCTTTATATTGATCATTCACTGAATAAGTATGCTCACCGGCATTGGTAAACAGATAGAAATAACTGTCCTGAGCCATTGCACCAACAACATTATCACCCTCTGAAACATTAAAGCGATAGGTCGAACCAATAAATCCTGACGTGCGATAAAAATAAATCAAGGCCTGATCAGGTTTAGCTTCAGGGAATCTTGCCTGCTGAGAATAATCAACTGATGCACAGGCTGTTAAAAATAAAAATAACATAGTGACGATAAATAAATTAATTTGTGTTTTCATTAGAGAGTAACATTCCTTTCGTTTTTGTTTTTGTTTTTTTTATAGAGACATTAGTTATTTCAGTGCTTCTGCACAGTCTTTAATCAAATGTTGTCCCTGATAAATAAAGCCTGTATATATTTGTACCAGTTCAGCACCTGCAGAAATTTTGTCTTTAGCATCCTGAGCTGAAAAAATACCGCCCGCAGCAATGATGGGAATTTTTCCATTTAAATGTTCTGCTAAAACGCGAACTACATGCGTAGACTGTTGAAATACCGGAACGCCGCTGAGTCCACCCTGCTCACCTGCATGGGCTAATCCTTCGACAGCACTACGCGAAATAGTTGTGTTAGTTGCGATGACAGCATCAATCTCTTTTTCTAATAAGAGTTCGGCGATTAACTGGATGTCATTATCTTCCATGTCAGGTGCAATTTTAACGGCAAGAGGAACATATTTTTGTGTGCTTTTTTGTAAAATTTTTTGTTCTGACTTTAATACTTCCAGAAGATGTTTCAATTCATCGCCAAACTGTAAAGTTCTCAAGCCTGGCGTATTAGGCG
>JAPVVU010000249.1 GCA_028571885.1 Gammaproteobacteria bacterium
CGCTGTATTTAATGTCTTATTGCCGCTAAATGACTGTTCCACCAAAAGTAGGCCCCATGAGGGGAAATAGTAAGCATTCATTATTTAATGATCCGCATCAGAACCTGGCGTATATTATTGTGCTCGGACTGCGTCAAATCGCCCAAGAATAAATGCCAGGTTCTAATGCTCATTGTTCACTGTTTCCCCTCATGGGGCCTACTTTTGGAGGAACAGTCATTTAGCGGCAATAAGACATTAAATACAGCGCCTGTATCCAGCTTATTTTCTGCCCAGACTCTACCCTCAAGTAATTTAGCAATCTCATTACTAATAGATAAGCCCAGACCTGTACCGCCAGCACCCGTCGCTGTTTTACTGCTTTGAACAAATTTATCAAAAATAAGACCTAATTCCTGCTCTGGAATACCAGGCCCCTCATCTGCAATGCTTAATTGTACTGCTTTAATTTGTGCTCTTTTTTCATCAATTGTATTATCCTTCAAGCCAATCGTAATTGTCCCGCCTTCTGGTGAAAATTTGATTGCATTAGACAGGAAATTATAAATAATTTGCTGTACTCTCCCTTTATCGCTGCAGATACGAGTATTTGCTACATCAATATGATAGTTCAGAATAATATCTTTTTCTTTAATAATAACCTCTTGCTCTTGTACCATTTCTTGAATCACTTCATAAAAGCAAAAAAATTCCAAATTAACCTTGCTTGCTCTAGCCTCCAGTTTTGAGAGATCAAGCAAGTTATTCAAAAGCGCCAATAAACGCTCGCCACTACTGTTTATTCTCTCGAAATACATAGAGAGCTTTTTATTATCAGAGACTGTATTTTCTAAGGCGTTTATTTCAGAAAGAGTATTTTTGGTTTTTTTCATGCCCAGAACAGAATAACTCAAAATTGCATGCATAGGTGTGCGCAGTTCATGTGACATATTTGCTAAAAAAAGGCTTTTAGATTCATTAGCTCTTTCAGCCAAATCTTTAGCCATGGTTAATTGCTGGTGGGTTTCATAGTGCTTAATTGCCAGAGTCAGCGTTGAAATTAATTTTTTATTGGTGAGTTCTGTTTTTTCCTTAAAATCATCAATATCATAATTATCAATGGTTGTTTGTTCCTGGATAATACCAGGTTGTCCTGTTCGAATAATAATTCGGACATCCTGATTGTGCAGATTATTACGAACAAAGTCGACTAAATCCAAACCTGCTCTATCTGTTTCCATAATAACATCAACAAAAGCGACAGCAATATTTCTTTCATTTTTAAAATACTGTTTGGCTTCTTCAGCAGAATTCGCCTGTAAAATTTGAATAGTTTTATTATGAAATTGAAAACGATTTAGTACTAATTGAGTCACTTGATGTACTTCAGGATCATCATCAACAACCAGAATTTTCCATCCAAAAGCAGGTTCAGCATCCGAAATCAGATTGTTTTTTTTATTATGAAATTGCAGTTTATTCATAGGCATTTAACACTACACAAGCCGAATTAAAGTTTAACACTCTGAATTATATTTAATACAAAATAAGATTGCTTCAATATAATACTCAAAAAATCTTTATTGCGATTTCTATTCTCAGACAGACTATCACGTTTTATTATTTTTCTGCTTAGCATTAACTATAGACTGTATAACACCAAATTGTCTAATCCACGGGCTGGATTTTTGTATTGATTCTGGTAATTTTTCTGCTCCACTCTTCGCTTCCTGATAAGTTTCAAAAATACCGTAAACCAAAACATAACGAACGACTAATTTTTGTTGTTCACTTTTTTTAACTGTATGGATATAGAGGTTATGAGGTTGCTCCAGCGATTGACTAGCAAGCAGTTTTTTCTGCATTTCCTCCATACTTTTCCGATTTTTTCCTGTCGCCAGTTGTAGCGTATAAGTACTCTTTTGCTGTTGATTAAGCCAGGTCAGAGGCTCATTAACAACATTTCCGGGCTCAAAATCCAAAGCAGGCATGGTGATAAAATAAGCATCAACGAGGCCTTTAGAACGACTCATTGCCAGGTATTTATTAGCATTCTGTCTTTGTAAATCATTCTGAGACTTATCAACCTTCGCAGATTTATTCAGCATCTCCTTATAAAATAAAATGGCTAAATTATATTGTGCACGGACATCCCCTTTTTTAGCCAGAGGTTGCCAGAGTTCTTTAGCCTGTGCATAGCTTTTTTGTTCAAAAAACTTAATACCCTGCTCAAAATCCCCTGCGCTGGCAATCGACATCTGCCAGGTAAAACAACTCAATAAGAAAAGAATAACCTTAGCCATAATATTTTCTTGAATTTCCTTTCATTTTTAATGATTTTTTAATATTTATAAGCTCAAGATCAGCGCGCTTATGATGGTATACGCTTATGATGATATTCAGTTTTTAACGCATTTTCCAGAACATCTTTTAAAAATAAATTAAGTTGTCTTTTTTCATCAATCTGCAGCATATGCTTATTTGGATAAACGAGAGCTGATTGAATTGGCGCCTTTCCCTGATAACCTATTACTTCAGCCAAACGGGCATCATGGCAAACACGTAACTCCATATCAATAGCAGTTAAATGAGTGAATGGCTGTAATTCCTGGTTCAGATCATGCTTAAAGGAGACTTGCAAAGATTGCTTAAGAGAAATTACTGTTGTGTATTTATATTGCTGCAAAACATTGATAACAATTTTTGACAGAGATAGACAATAATTATCATTAACAGTCAAATCACTCAACTCAGGCACTAAGCGAAGAATACGGCGGAAATTCGCCTCATACAATCCGGTAGGGGTTGTTATTCTATGTGTTGATTGAGTAATAGTATGTGTCATAAGCCTTTAGCCAAATTTAGAAGCTATTTATAATTCAGGTATTAGTCTGTTATGCGCGCACGTAAGCGTAATTGAGCCTGACTCAATAATTGACTGACCCGAGACTCACTAATACCAATCAATGCCCCCACTTCTTTTAAATTCATTTCTGTATCATAATAAAGTGACATAACCATTCTTTCGCGTTCTGGAAGACCAGCAATGGCTTGTGATAAACGTTGCTGAAATTCATCGCCTAAAACCTCATCGACAACATTTTGTTGTCTGTCTTCGAAAATTCCCAGACTTTGAGTATCATCGGTACTTAAATCATCAAAACTCAACATTCGACAAACACTGCTATCTTTTAGAATCTGGTAGTATTCTTTAATGCTAATACCCATTTCCTGGGCAACTTCAACATCACGTGCGTCCCGACCAGTCCTGCGTTCAATTGCCTGTATAGTTGCCGTTAGATCGCGCGCTTTTTTATGCACCGACTTTGGTGCCCAGTCGCTACGTCTGACTTCATCCAAAATTGCACCACGAATGCGAATGGTCGCATAAGTTTCAAATTGTGCACCCTGTCTGGGGTCATAGTGCTTACCAGCATCTAACAAGCCAATTAAACCCGACTGGATAATATCATCAATATGTATATCTGCAGGCAATCGTGCTGACATATGATAAGCAATTTTTTTCACCAACGGTGCATATTTTTCCACCAGTTGTTCAGCAATTTCTTTACCTTCAGATGAATACATAGCAATTCAGCTCAGCACGCTGCATTTCCCGGTAAGTTTTCACCTGTGTACTGGCTTTTACAACGATTGAATCAATAATATGAGGCTGATCGATAACGATATATGGAAGGCTCAAATCAACAATATCCGCATCATCATGTATTATTTTCAGAATATCTCGGGCAGATGTTGATAATAGAGGTAGTTCTTTAAGCTTTTTTATACAAACAGTCATATTTATAACTGATACCTTTGCTTCCAATAGTAACCCGTATCGGGCAAGTCAAACCAATCAGGACAACAAACAGATTTGTTGCACTTTTCAGTATAGCAGATAGTATCAGATAGAATAGTATTTTTAGAAATTCAACAGGCAACTTTTGACAATAAACGCTTAAAAGGCAAAAAGTCTAAAATTGAATCAAATAAAAGTAAGAAAGGAAGCCCAGCCCAGTCTAGAAAGGAAAGGAAACAGCAAAAGAAGTTTATTATTTTGTAACTATTCAGCGTATTATTTATAAAAAGCCTGTGGTTGCTTATTTTTACAATATATATGGCATAGCTCAGGTTTTTTCATCCAACAATGAACCCAGCATTTCATCAACGGTTTCAACGACTTTACCAGATGCAAGCACTTGATATTTATTCATTTTCATCTCAATAAGATCATTTACTGGAGAACTTTGATTTTGCATGGCTTCTTTGCTGGCAATATTAAGCGCATTTTTTTTCATACCATTCAGGCCTGTTTGTATACCTGTTTGGGCAACTCCCAAAACTGAAATGTCTGACATACAATGAATACTCCCGGCCTGGTTTGAATTGGTTTCAGCTCTGTTAGCGTCCAGTTAGATGATTTCTTTAGGTTTAAGATTTTTCAGGCCTGTCTTTTGCCATTTTGTCTGCAATTCATTTCGATTCAACATCAACCATTGCATAGCAATCATGGCACTGGCATTATTCAATTTCCCATCTTTAAGCAATTGAACGGCATCATTAAAGGGTACAACAATCACCCGGATATCTTCACCTTCTTCCTCCACACCATGAATTCCACCAGCCCCGTCACTTTTCACACAGGCACAATAAAGCTGGATAGTTTCAGAAGTACCACCAGGACTGGGATAAAAATCCCCAATAGCTTCCAGCGCCAGTAATTTCAGTCCTGCTTCTTCTTCAGCTTCACGATGAGCAACTTCGATCTGAGATTCTCCCGGCTCAACAATGCCTGCGATTATTTCCAATAACCATGGGCCCCTTTTTTTTATATCAGAAGTTTTAACATCAGGAGTCTTAACATCGGATGGCTCAACGCCAGCACGTTCAATTTGCAAGGCTGAGTCCTCATGATGGCCTTCTTCAAGAAGTAAATCCCTTTGATGTACATAGGCTCCAATACGAAATTGCTCTAAAAGTACAATATTATCCTGCCAGGGATCATAAGCCAAAACACCCACCGCATGACCACGCTCAAAACACTCTCTGGTCAATTCTCGTGTTGTATCACCATCAAACTTACGATGCTGCAGGGTATATTCATTAATAGTAAAAAAACCCTGATAACCTGATTTTTTTTGAATAATATCAACATCTGAATAATTAAGTTTTTTCATTTTTTAACCGA
>JAPVVU010000250.1 GCA_028571885.1 Gammaproteobacteria bacterium
AACGGCGGTTTCGGCAAAGCGCCTAAATTCCCGCAATACACCAGTCTCGAGTGCCTGATGCATCACCAGCATTTGCTGTCACGCCAGGGTAATAAAGATGAAGCGGGACTGGAAATGGTCTTATTCAGCTTAAAGAAAATGGCTTCTGGTGGGGTATTTGATCATCTCGGCGGCGGGATGTGCCGCTATTCAGTGGATGATTACTGGATGATCCCTCACTTTGAAAAAATGCTTTATGATAATGGACCACTGCTGAGTATTTATAGTGATGCCTGGCAGTTGTCTGAAACAAGGCCGTTGGCAGAACAAAACAGGCACTATCCAGCGCTCTTCAAGCGTACTATAGAAGCAACAGCAAACTGGGTAATCAGGGAAATGCAGTCACCCGAAGGCGGCTTCTATTCCACCCTGGATGCAGATACTGAAGGACAGGAAGGTAAATTTTATGTCTGGAACAGAGATGAAGTGAAACTCATACTTCAGGAAGATAAACAACTCTATCCTCTGTTTGCCGCTCATTTTGGCCTGGATAGAAACAGTAACTTTGAAGGCGACTGGAACCTGCATATTTATGAAGACAGGGAGTTACTGGCAGAGGATTTTAAACTGTCATCTGAAAAGGTTGATGGTTTATTAGATAGAGCACGCTCGTTATTATTTGAACAGCGTGTACAGCGCAGCAAACCGGGGCGAGATGAAAAAATTCTCACGGCCTGGAATGCTTTGATGATTAAGGGACTGGCCAGAGCCGGGCGTGTTTTTCAGCTGCAGCAAAGCAGCCACTCTGACTATATTGATGCCGCTGAAAAATCGATGGAATTTATCAAAAATACCCTGTGGGTAGATGATCGCCTGCTGGCAACTTACAAAGATGGTCAGGCGCGTTTACCGGCTTATCTTGATGATTATGCCTTTCTACTGGATGCACTCCTGGAATTGCTGCAGTCACGCTGGAAATCTGAAGATATGGCCTTTGCCATACAATTAGCTGATGTGCTTCTGCAAGAATTTGAAGATCAGCAGGATGGCGGCTTTTTCTTTACTGCCCATGATCATGAAACACTGATCACCCGGCCAAAATCGTTTACCGATGAGTCCATTCCCAGCGGCAATGCTGTTGCGGCATTTGCTTTAGGCCGATTAGGCCATATTCTGGGTAATACAAAATACATTGAGGCCGCTGAAAGAACGATTCATTCAGCCTGGTTGCGTTTAAAAAAAATGCCTGTGGCTCATGCCAGTTTATTATTAGCTTTAGAAGACATGCTGTTTCCGCCAAAAATAATAGTCCTTCGCGGTACAGAAAAAATGCTGAAACAATGGCAGGCTATTTGCCAAAAAGATTATGCCCCGCATCAACTTTGCCTGGCCATTGATAATGAACAGCTTAATTTACCACAAGGATTATCCGAACGTCAGGTTCTGGGGGATGCCGTTGCCTATATTTGTACAGGCTCGCAATGCAGTATTCCCATTACATCAGTTGATGAATTAATTTCGGCTCTGTCTTAATTCTGTTTATTGATAATAATAACAACGGGTTTATCCAGAGTCTGCCATTCCAGTGCTGGTGTTTCGCCCATAAGATCTCCCGGCTGGGTCATCGCATTACCACTTGCAGATATGCGCGCCATAAAAATGACGTGCTGAAACTTTGTTAACGACATCTGCGGCATCATGGCCATACTGGCATCCAGTTGTGTTTCAAGCGGCAGTTCGCCTGCCTTATGTCTAACAATAGCCAGAGGCATACGGGGACCTTTTGCCGCTCGGGCATAAACAAAAAGAGTGTATTCCGGATTCAATTTATCTTGTAAAGCAGGTGCAAGGCTGACAGATAATTTTACACTTTGCCTGGCCTGCTCTGCTGAAAAAACAGAAGTCGACAGAGCAAAAGAAAGAATGACACTATAAAAAAATATTTTTGAAAGATGAGACAGTGTAATGTTCATAAACGATGATAAATCCTCTTTTATACATGAGCCAGATAAAATAAAAAGTTTAGTTTGTCTGCTCCACGGGGGTTCATTTTATTGGGTTTCTATATCCATGTTTCTATATCCATAGTCCTTACATAAGGATGGAATTGATAAAAACAACATTACAAATCATAGGGTTATAGATTTTGTTGTTTACTACAATAATCAAAATTATTACTTGACTATTTCACTCAGGTATACTACGTTTGTTATGTAGACTTACTTTTTTTGCTTTTAAGGAGAAATTCTCATGATGCAACATAGATTAAGTACCACTGATCCCATTTCCTTACATGAAGTCAGTAATTTAGAAGGAAAGCCTTATATTGTCGAAGGCACCCGCCATAATGACCTGACTATCTATTTTGAAAATCAAGCCAACAAGAAAATTTACGAGGATATTCCAGTTGAGTGCCCTGGTAATGATTTTAGCCATGATGTCGGCAATAATATCGATGAAGGCATTGACGCAGGTTAAGGCTCTTAAGGCTTAAGTAAAACAACTTAGGTAAAATAACAGCAGAATAATATGGAAAATGCTAAAGTCACAGAGGCTCAAGTGCTGGAATTCATTGCAGAAAACCCGCGTTGGTCTTTGCAGGAAAATAAACTTCTTCGTGAATTTGTGTTCACTGATTTTGTCACCGCGTTTGGGTTTATGACTCAGGCTGCTCTAATTGCTGAGCGTTCCAACCATCATCCTGACTGGTCTAATGTTTATAAAAAAGTGCTGGTTAATTTAACCACACACGAAGTAAATGGGATCAGCCGGAAAGATTTTAAATTAGCAAAAGAAATGGACAAAATAGCAGACCATATTATGTAATCGCTAGGATAATGACTTTCAAGGAAATAAATTTCCTTAAGTCCTAACTGGAGGAATTATCATGTATCGCCGATTATTTTTTCTCTTCCCGGATGCAGCAGATGCTAAGAAAGCAGTTCAAGATCTTATTGAAGAAAATATTAGTATCAAACAGATGCATTCACTGTCAAAACCAGGGGTTAATTTAGAAGGATTGCCTGTCTCAGCGCCTAATCAACGTCGTGACATGCATACAACAATTGAAAACAGCCTGTGGAATTTCAATCTGGGCATATTTTTTATTGCTCTGTTTGTGCTGGTTATGGCCTTCATTGCTGCCAATTATTTTCTTGCTGCAATATCACTGCTGGTTATGGCCGCCACTTATACCATTGGCTATTACTATCTGACCAAACCCACCATACATTTAAGCGGATTTCATGCGGCATTCCAGCATAATGAAATCCTGCTGATGGTTGATGTCCCAAAAGATCAGGTCGCTTTTATTGAACACATTGTACATAATAAAAACCCATCCGCTTCAGAAGAAGGCATTAGCTGGACACCTTCTGATATGAGCATGAATGTTTGAATCTGGATAAGGGTTTGTAAGTAAATAAATTTACAACAAACCCTAATAGACAAAAAAGGGAGAATTTTATAAAATACTGGTCGAGAATGATTCTCACCTCAGGAAACTCTCTCATTTTGAGAATGGCTTTTTTCCAGTAAAGAAGCCGGAGGATGTTTTACAACAATGGATGTTTTATCATGGATGACGAACAACAGGCTCAGGCTCATATCAAAGAGACAGAGCTAAGCTTACAACAGCAATTTTATACTTTTGCTCACAGCCAGGCCAAAACAACAGAATACCTTTATCTTCTGTTCAATTCGGCCAACCACCCGCAATTGCCTCAACAATATTACGCCCTTGAAACCGGGCAGCAGTATATTGGACTCTTACAGGAATTACTGGAAGGTTATAACGAACAATCCATTCCAGTCATGCCCTACCTGGTGAAAATCAATCGTGAGAGCATTGAAGAAAATCCCTTTATCGACTGGTTATTCAGTATCCCTGACGCTCAAAGCAACTTCTTTTTTCTAAGCAGTGATTTTAACTTAGAAACAGTTGCTGCCCACTGGGACAGCATTGCACTGACTTATAATAGCCAGCAGCAAACCGTTATCCTGCGTCTTTTTGATGCTCACATCAGCCAGCAGTTTTTAACCAAAATCAGCCAAAGCGAGCAGCAGCAATTAATGGGGCCCTGTCAAAGCCTCTGGTTTCCTAATGAGTCATGTCAGGCAACGCTCATAAACAATTCAGCACCGATAAATCAGCCCCGGACAGCCCCCTGGTTTCATTTGTCTCAACAACATGAAATCTGGCTGGCAGGCAATGAAGAAAACCCATTGCTCTATAACCTCACCTTGTATTTATGGGAAAATCATTCTGATACACTGGCTCAATATTCACCTGAAATCATTGAATCACTCATTGCACAAAGTCTGAAAAAAGCCCTGGGATTAGGTTTTACAAAGACTGATGCCATTTATTTTTGCGCTTCACTGTTTTTTTACTACTCCCCCATACTGTATCAAAATCATCTGATTCAAACACTCTGGTCACAACCTGCCAGTGAACAACAGCATTTAAAAAACCTCAGGGAAAAAATCACCGCACAGCAGTGGCAGCAAATTGCTCACCCCGCATCAATGGATGACTGGATGAACCTCCCGGAATACAGCATTTTAACAGCGGGTTAAACCTCATAAAAAAACTGAGAACTGAGAACTGAGAATTAAGGATAATTCATGGCCGAAGAGACACTACTGAGCAATACAATCACTGAACAAGCCGCCCATTTGCTAAAAAATGGCGTGGACAGTGATAAATACAAAAGTGACAAAACCGGCATTCGATGCCATCCGAGCACTCATTATATCGAACTCGCCTATTGTTATGATGACATTGATAAGACCCCTGCGGCTCATGTGCCCTACACCTTAAGCTTTGCTGATAATTCGACTCGCACTGGTACCTTAGACGAAAAAGGTTATGCACTGGAAGATTTAGTCCCTGTAGGTCCCGTGACGGTTCAATATGGTGCCAGTAGCAAAGAGAGTAGCGGAAATGAAGCCGAAGCCAGAAAATTACGCCAGGAATTTAAACAATCACTGGATCAGTTTATCGCTCAGATGAAACGCGATAAAAAATTTCAGGACATGGTCTGGAAAGAACTCGCCTGGTGGGAAAAAGGACTGGTTAAAACCGGTGGCTTTATGGAAGGTGTAGGCGACGGAGCACGCAGTCTGGCGGATATGGCAGGCGCAGTGGGCAATTTTCTGGCCAAAGCCGGTGTGGAATACGCAGACC
>JAPVVU010000251.1 GCA_028571885.1 Gammaproteobacteria bacterium
CGTATTTCGGTTTATTCTCAACCTGAAACCATTAATGTGATTAAAACCATCTGGTTTACGACCGATCAAATGTGTGGAAAGCGTTTAGCAGCCATACCTGAATGGTTGCCGCATTATGAAAAAACCTACCGTTCATTGAGTACCGGTATCAGAAAAACAATCTTATCCGCATCAGGGGCCACACTGGATCGACAGCTTAAACCCATTCGTATGACAACGGGAAAAGGATTAGGAGGAACAAAGCCTGGAACAAAGGATAGGAAATTCAATGTCACTTTTCAATCTATTGAATCGAGAATTGTGATATTTGCTGTTTTGATTCTGGTGATTGGTGACAGAAAATTTAGAAAAAGTGATTCGAAAATCCAAAACACCTTGTTTTGACTGAATTTGCCCTGTTTTTGGGCAAGACGATTCCTACTCACAAATTTTGAATGTTGCAGTATTGTTAGAAAATTGATCTTGTTTGTTCTTTGTTATCACCAGGAAACACATTGATTGAACTCAAAATCTGGTATAAATTATTCACCCTCAATAACAGGTATATCCTGGTTGTAATCATCCCAGCTCGGAGGCCCTCGTGCTGGTGATAATGCAGGTGGTTTGGTCGGTTCACCCACAGATTTCAGTATTTTGTTGATATAAGAATTAGTTGAAACTTTTTATCAAAATTATCAGATTGAATTCAGACTTTTTCAAATGAAAGGAGTAAATTATTACCCTTGCTCAAATAATGCTATTTGACATCACGATTATAGTAACTCTTTCATTTAAAGGCCCTTATATTTTTTCCTTTGTCCGCGCACCACAAGCAGACCCAGTACAAAGACTATAATTGCCCATATAGCAGGAATCACATAGAGTTTAACGGGATCACTTTCTGGTGGCAGGAGTAACCAGTACCAGGTTGATAAAGTATGTTTGGATTTAGCTTCACCATTGCTGCCGTCCCAATTTGCAAATGACACTGGAACAAACTCACCTTCGGTAAAGCTGATTTCACCATCTGTACCAGCACGCTTACGTTTCATCATGACTTGCCAGCGACCTTCATGCCATTTTCCCTGAGCAGAAACTTCTTTATAATCCATCATCGGTGCTAATTTCTTATCCGGGCCCGTGCCTTTGAAGATCATTGTTCCAGCATCCTGTTTTGGCTCAATACTACCAGCATTCCAGTACCACATTGTCGTATGATGACCGGCATCACCATGACGATAGAGCGGTTTTTCAACGATTGGACTTGAAGTATAAGCACCCTCTGCCGGGAATTGCATAGCCACAGCATCTGAATACAAGGTTAACTCTTCATCCTGAATACTCATGCTGTATTCGTGTCCGGGAAGGCTTTCAGTCCTGTCATTTACTTCAATTAAGAAGGCAATTTCATCCTCATTATAAAGCGCTCTGACGCTGATAAGATCATTCTTTGGTGTGAACAGACGTTCCTCCTTAATAATGTTAGGCACCAGTCGCATCGAAGTTACCGAGGCGTTAGACCAGGCCTCATCATCCAAAGACTCAGGCAAAGCGCCTTTAATTTTTTTAGCTTGAATAACACCTTTACCGGGAGCAGTATTCAGATCACGCAATGAGTAAACGTAGTTGGCAATATGCCAGCGATCTTCCAGGCTAATGGGATCTTCATTGCCTTCGCCTTCTGCGCGGTGAGCCGGCATTGGTGTGCCTGGAATACCAATTGAAAGACGTGAATAAATATTTTTGACAATTTCATCACGAGCCTTTATTGGATCTTTCTCTGTAGACCGATCAGTCGAACGCCATGCCCAGGGTTTATTCAAATCACGAGGCCAGATACGAAATCCCCAGTCATCTGCCAGACGCTTTCCGGAACGAATATTGCCTCGCCCTTCAACACCATGACATTCCTGGCAGGGTTCAAACGCAGTCTTACCTTTGGCTATTGATTCATCAGAATAAGCTATTTGACCATCAAGCGGTTCTACCTCTGTAAACTGATTATAATTATCTTTTGTATAATGACCATCATCATCAAAATCTTCATCTTCTGCATCTTCAGGTGACCAGGTTGCTGATATATCAAAGCGTTTCAGCACCGGAATCAACGATTCAATCTGCTCATCTGTCATCAGCTTGCTCCAGCCCGGCATCCCCGTGCCTGTTAAACCAAACTTGATGGTATTAAACAGATCCTCATCGCGAACAGGCATAGTACCCGGGGATGTTTTATATTTGAATAAGCCCAGAGTAAAATCACGTGGTCTCGGGTACAATCTATCGGCCGCAATACCATCACCAGCACCCTGCTCACCATGACAGACAGAACAGCGCAGGTCATAAAGCGCTTGGCCATTCATTTGCGCTCGTTCATCTTCAAGTTTGGTTTTCATGCCAGTGACAATTTTAGAAACTTCCGGATCCCAGATACGTGGTACTTCACCAACATAATCGTATAAGAAGGTAATAACGTTCCAGACATCCTGTTCACCCAGCATCTCATGCCAGACCGGCATAGCTGATTTCCAGGGCGTTCCTTCTTTTGGCAGACCAGGGCCGCCTGTTGTAATACGCCAGAACAGGAAAGCTTCCTGTAACTGGTTAATAGTTTCATCCTGGAAATTTATCGGTCTCGGGTTAAAACCATCTGCAAAGACACCTTCACCATACATTAAATCGCCATGACAGAAGAAACAGTTTTGATAATAAATATCACGTCCGGCAGTCACTGCGGTATTGTAGACATCCCAGCCTTTTTTCTCATCACCTGCGTTCATACTGGCAATGATTTCTTCTCTGACTGGATTTTCTAATTTGGCCAAATCATAAGTCTTATTAAAGACCTTTAATTTTGATGGCGGAGCCGGATGAACCTGACGCAATTCAACGGGTGACTCAAAGCTGGGTTTGACTATGATATGCACGGTATAGCCAATAATCGCCGGAATTGCTAACAGAAAAAACCAGCGTAAGGGCCAGGTTCCATCTTTTTGCGTGACAGCGGCAATGGGTGCTTTAAAACGGGACCAGGTATCTTCGTCGAAAGAAAAAAACAGTAATACACCAATTACACAAATAATCATATACTGAATCAATAATGACACGGGTAACAGCGGCGGCACACCATATTTGAAAAATACAAATACAGCCACCAGAATGAGAACGGCCATTAATAATGGCGGAAATTTAAAACCTTTCATTATAATTCTTCGCCTTTTTTCTCAGTTTCTGCTAATGGTTGTGAGGAGCCTTCAGCAGGTAAGGAGCCTTCAGCAGGTAAAGAGTCATCTTTAGCAGTATCTCCTTTTGCAGCTGCCAGAAAATCCACTACCATTTCAAGTTCTTTCACCATCATTTTGTCAGCAAAATCGCTCGGCATAATAGGTGGAAAACCTTCTGCAATAACAGCCGATGGATTGATAATACTTTCCCGTATTTCTTCTCTGCTGGAACGAGAACCAATGGTGTTCAAATCGGGGCCAATAGTCGATGGACTGTCTAAAACCGCATGACAGGCAGTACAGCCATTTTTAGTCAGAACTTCTTCGGCACTGGCTGCAGGTTTTGGCGGCTCAGCGATGACACTGGCTGTCTCATTAAGCACAGGTGCATCAGTTGGCAGTTCAACAGTGGGCTCACCACCATCTTTAGCTTGTAAAAAAGCAATAATTGCCCCCATTTCAAGTTTCGACAAAGCAATAGGTGCCTTATCAATTATCGGCATGGGTGATGGTTCACCCGGCTTGCTATAGCCAGGAACAATATATTGACTGGGGGCCACCATAGACTCCAGAAAATAGTTCTCTGAATCTTTTGCTGCACCTTTATATTCCTCAAGATTTAATCGTTCTGCTGCTGTCTGTTCCATATTCATGACCAGAATATCAGGTGCACGTCCCAGATTGTTATGACACAGCGTACAGGTGCCTTTACCCTTAAAAAGGGCTTCACCCATAGCAATATAACCGTCCATTGTAAGTGCGCCTAAATCGACTTTAATGTCTTTAGGTGCCTGCCCTTCCACTTGTGGCAACTGATTTGTAATTCCGGTAAAAATCAGCACCATAAAAATCATAAATAAAAGTACTTTAACAATAACGGGAAGTCCAGTCGGCTCAGGCAAAATTTGATCTTGTAGAGCGGCTTCTTGCATATTTGTTTTTGTTGTCATGATTGGCTCCACTTATTGCGCAGGGTCTGCTGAGAATACAGGCTTAGGCTGTTTGCTATCTCCCAGAGAAGCAACCCAGAAAATAAATAAAACAAGCGCCAGAAAACTAATGGTAGCCACGGTCATCATATTGCCCGCATGACCGATATTTGGAATAAAATTATCTACTGAATTGTCTTTCATCACCGTATAGACATGCCAGTGAGTCCGAACTGATGAACGTACATATCCCATAAGAGCCATTAGCCAGGTAAATGCAATAGGCAGAGCAAATAATGCATAAACACCTCGATTCGATATATGCCCCCATTTCACCGGCAATGTTTTAGCACCCTTGAACATCATGGTATCAATTACAACGCCTGAAACAATAACCATTAAAGTCGACATGACCTGAGCAACAGAAGATCCAACCTTATAAACCGTATTAGTGAAGTAACCATAATAAACACCCAGGAAAATCACATTGGCAATAGCTATCAGATAAATAGCCGCCATCAGGGCATTACCAAAACCAGCCCATGGCACTGTAATGACTTTGTCTGAGCGACGATAAAGCTGGAATGACAGGAAAGTGCCGATTAACATCAGATTCACGGCAATATTTTTGGCCGGCATAATGCCAAAAGGTCCTAGCAGAGGATGATGAGAACCCCCAAGGGTGGCAATTTCTTTTGCTGATAAAATCAGTGTGTGCGGTGTTACCCAAATTAAAAAGCTCACCACCAGAGTGGCGGCAATATACTTAATCAACCAGGTGTAGCGTCTGGAACCATCACAACGAGACATACCATTCCAGAGATAATAGTTGGCAGCCAAAAGAATAGTACCAATTAACACCGCCTGAACAATAAACAACCAGGCTAGAATGCCGCCCATGGCAGTGATGCCCATTTGTTGTGAATAAGCATAAATTTCAGCCATCAACCAATAACCGGCAAAAGGTAAAGGTAAAAATGCCAGTACTGCAATAAAGTTTGAGGTATACCCCATCCAGTCATAATGA